>NZ_CAKJTO010000001.1:131628-140052 GCF_917627405.1 Protofrankia sp. Cj5 | reverse complement strand
TATTGCCGGTCGCTCTTGGCGTCACGGACAGCCCGGCCACACCGGCAAAAGCCATTTCCCCGCTACTGGCCACAACCACGGAATACCCGGAAAGAAAGCAGTCCTCCCACCATGGGCAGACCTGGTCGACGATTTCTGTTCACCGCGACGAAAAGGTTACGGATACGGATACGGAGAAATCGTGCTGCTCCCGGCCGGCTGGGGGCCGCTCCACGGGGATGCCGACACAACCGGGGATGCCGACACAGCCGGGGACGCCGACGCAACCGGGGACGCCGAGGCCATCGCCAGCCGCCCGGCAAGAGCCAGCCGCCTGGCCAGGGGCGGCCCTGTATCGACCGGTGCCCTGTCGACGGGCACCGTCGCTGCCGGCACATTCAGCGGAGCAAGGAGGGCAGTCGACGAACCGTCAGCCCTGGCGGAATCGCCATGTCCACAGGAACTGGTGGTAAATACCACGGTCAAAGCCGCGGAACAAGCCAGCAAACAACGGAGCCTGGAACGCACGACCGCCGCCATCCCACCTGTTCGGGCGGCCGACTCCAGTCGTTACCGCACTCTGTTCCCCGCCGCACCATTTTTTGCGCCGACGCCAACGCTAGCAGCAGCTGACAGCGAAGCCGGGGAGAGTTACACGACGTCCGGAAGGACAGCTGCCGGACAGGTGTTCCGGAACCCGTATCGGCTATCCGAAAAAGTATGATCGAACCGTTTTGGCCAGGGACTGGACGGCAAGAATCGATAGATAATTTGGCCGAAATATGACCGGTCAATGATTCTCACGCGACACGTCCGGTCACGAGCCGGTCAGCCTGGGCAGCCATGATCAATTTTATTGTGATCAATGTCGCATATCCACGGACGCAGCCGTCGCCACCCAAGCTCCCGTACGCCGCGACCCGCCGCGCCGCCGGGCGACAGGCTGCCGGGCAACAGGCCGCGGCTCCAGCCCGTCCAGCCGATCTTCGATCACGCGGCCCGGCCAGGCCCTAACCTCCAGAACGGAAGGCAGCCGTCAAACAGGTAACGACCGGTTGGAGCGGGAACACATGAGCGAGCAGGAGTACCGCATTGAGCACGACTCCATGGGCGAGGTGCGGGTACCGGCCACAGCCAGGTGGCGGGCACAGACCCAGCGTGCGGTTGAGAACTTCCCCGTCTCGGGCCAGCGGGTCTCCCCTGCCCACATAGCCGCGCTCGCACAGATCAAGGCTGCCGCGGCCACCGCCAACGCGGCCCTCGGTGTCCTCGACACGGAGACCGCGGCGGCGATCTCCGCAGCGGCCGCGGAGGTCGCCGCCGGGCGCTGGGACGACCACTTCCCGATCGACGTGTTCCAGACCGGCAGCGGGACGTCATCCAACATGAACACCAACGAGGTGCTGGCGACGCTGGCCACCGAGCGGCTGGGCCGGCCGGTGCACCCCAACGACCACGTCAACGCCTCACAGTCGTCCAACGACGTGTTCCCCTCGTCGATCCACGTCGCCGCGACCCAGGCAATCGTCCGCGACCTCGTGCCCGCGCTCGACCATCTGGCCACATCATTGGAACGCAAGAGCATCGAGTTCGCCGAAGTCGTCAAGTCCGGACGCACCCACCTGATGGACGCGACACCGGTGACCCTCGGGCAGGAGTTCGGCGGGTACGCGGCCGCGGTCCGCTACGGCGTGGAGCGCCTGCACAGCGCGTTGCCGCGGATCGGCGAACTGCCGCTGGGCGGCACCGCCGTGGGCACCGGCATCAACACCCCGCCGGGCTTCGCCGCGGCGGTCATCAAGCAGCTGGTCGCATCCACCGGCCTGCCCCTGTCGGAGGCACGCAACCACTTCGAGGCCCAGGCCTCCCGGGATGCCTTGGTCGAGGCCTCCGGCGTACTACGGGTGATCGCGCTGTCCCTCTACAAGATTGCCAACGACCTGCGGTGGGCTTCGTCGGGCCCACGCGCGGGACTCGGGGAGATCCACCTGCCCGACCTCCAGCCGGGCTCCTCGATCATGCCCGGAAAAGTGAACCCGGTCATTCCCGAGGCGGTGTGCCAGGTTGTCGCGCAGGTCGTCGGCAACGACGCGGCCGTGGCCTTCGGTGGCTCCGCGGGCAACTTCGAGCTGAACGTGATGTTGCCCGTCATCGCGCGAAACCTGCTCGAGTCGATCCACATCCTGTCCACCATCACCCGCCTGTTCGCGGACCGCTGCGTCGACGGCATCGTCGCGGACGTCGAGCGCTGCCGGCGGTTCGCCGAGTCCTCACCGTCCATCGTGACGCCGCTCAACCGCTACCTGGGCTATGAAGAGGCCGCCAAGGTCGTCAAGCAGTCCCTGGCCGAGGAAAAGACAATCCGGGAGGTCGTCCTCGAACGTGGCTATGTGGCCGCCGGCACACTCACCGAGGAACAGCTGGACGCCGCGCTGGACGTCCTGTCAATGACTCATCCATAGCTGACTCATCCATAGGTTTCCGCGCGGGACCTTCGCGTACACGGAAAACCACGATCGCGCGCTCCACGGCCCAGTGGGCCCGAAAGCCCCGGGACCAATAGCGACGCCCCGGAGGAGATATGGCCGCACCGGTTTCCGGGCCGAAGCCTTTCTTCCGGACCGGCCTCCCGGACCTCCACACCAGTAAGATCGTAATGGTTGGGAAGATGCCGGGGCTGCTCGCGGCCGAGACCAGCGGGGGCCGTGGAGAACCCCCCAGCAAGTCCCCACGACCCCCGCACCTGGTTCAACGACACGGCTCGACGGAGGTTACGGGCACTCGGAAAATTTTTTCGGCCGCGCCAGCCAGATCCGGTCACCCATGGCCACAGACCGCGTCTATGCCATCACTCAAATCAGGAAGTGCCACCGGCGGCTGCGACGTGCCACCAACGGCTGCGGAGGTGTGCGGAGAAGCGGAGGTAACAACCTGACGATTGAGGCGTCGCGAGCCTTCCGGCCAGATAGCCTCACAGCAATCAATTGTGGGGATTTCACCTGAGGAGGTGACGATGTACGACTACGACCTCCTCGTCATCGGATCAGGTCCAGGCGGGCAGAAAGCGGCTATCGCCGCCGCCAAACTGGACCGTCGGGTGGCGATCGTCGACCGCCGTGACATGGTCGGTGGAGTCTGTATCAATACCGGTACAATTCCTTCGAAAACGCTACGTGAGGCTGTGCTCTACCTCACCGGTATGACCCAACGGGAGATGTACGGGCAGAGCTACCGGCTTAAAGACGACATAACGGTCGGCGACCTGTCCTCACGCACACAGCACGTCATCGGGCGTGAGATCGACGTCATTCGCAGCCAGCTCAGCCGTAACCGGGTCACGCTGCTCATCGGTACGGCAAGCTTCATCGACGCGCATACCATCAGCATCAAGGGCACCGACGAGATCGACGAGCGGCGGGTCCACGCGGAAAAGATCATCATTGCGACCGGAACCCGGCCGGCCCGGCCAGGCACAGTCGACTTCGACGGCCGCACGGTGGTTGACAGCGATCAGATCCTGTCCCTGGACAAGATCCCCGGCTCGATGGTCGTCGTCGGCGCCGGTGTGATCGGTATCGAGTACGCGTCCATGTTCGCGGCGCTCGGTACGAAGGTGACAGTCGTCGAACGCAGGGACCGAATGCTCGACTTCTGCGACGTGGAGATAGTCGAAGCCCTCAAATACCACCTGCGCGACCTTGCCGTCACCTTCAGATTCCGCGAGTCGGTGCTGTCGGTGGGACGCCACAACGGCGGGACGCTGACGTTGCTGGAAAGCGGCAAGAGACTGCCCGCGGACACCGTCATGTACTCGGCCGGTCGCCAGGGGCTCACCACCGCGCTGAACCTCGCCAACGCGGGCCTGAGCGCCGACAACCGTGGTCGGATCAAGGTGGGGTCGGATTTCCGGACCGAGATAGATCACATCTTCGCGGTCGGAGACGTCATCGGCTTCCCCGCCCTGGCCGCGACGTCCATGGAACAGGGCCGGCTCGCCGCCTACGCGGCCTGCGGCGAGGACGTCCACGTGATGCGGCACGACCTGATGCCCATCGGGATCTACACCATCCCCGAGATCTCCTATGTGGGCAGCACCGAGGACGAGCTCACCGAACGGGCTGTGCCCTTCGAGGTGGGAGTCGCCCGCTACCGGGAACTCGCTCGCGGCCAGATCGTCGGCGACTCCTACGGCATGCTGAAACTCCTGGTCAGCTCCGTCGACCGGAAGCTGCTCGGCGTACACGTCTTCGGCACTGGCGCCACCGAGCTCGTCCACATCGGCCAGACGGTGATGGGCTGTGACGGCACGATCGACTACCTGGTCGACGCCGTGTTCAACTATCCGACCCTGGCCGAGTCCTACAAGGTGGCCGCGTTGGACGCGATGAACAAGATGCGCGCCATCGCCCGTTTCAGCGGCTGAGACGACGGGCCACCGCTCGCGCGGGCGAAATCGCGTCCGGGCCGGGTCGCACGTGTTCCTCAACGCAGGCGGCCAGCCGCGCTGACCACGCCTCGGATCGAGGCTCCCCGGGCGCCTCGGGCACCCCGAGCGATACAGATCAGCGGGGGACGCGCGCCCACCCGGATCGGGCGCCGCGGATTCGCAGCTTGTCACCCAGCGTCCCGGGGATTTCCTGAAGGAGCATCCACCGGTGATCTGAGATCTCCTCCGAACGCAGGCGCACGACCTCGTCTGGAACATGTAGCACAAAACGGATGTCATAGTGGATATGTGATGTTTCGTCCCGACCGGGATCCGCCGGGACGACGTACGCATCAATATCCACTGGCCGGGCGGTGTCCGGGATCACGGTGTTCGCGGCGATTCCGGTCTCCTCCGCAAGCTGACGCAGGGCCGTACCGAACAGGGACTGGTCGGTTGCCTCGACATGCCCGCCGGGAAGCAACCAACGGGCCAGGCGCCGGTGGTGGATGTGCAGCACCCGCCAGTCAGCGGTGACCGCGACCGCGCCGCACGTGACATGCCCCGGCATCGTGGTGCGGTCCGTCACCGGCCTCGGCCCGCCCATAGCGGCCAGCACCAGCGGACCCACTGTCTCAAGTTCGCCCGGATTTTCCTCGAGGTAGTTGAGAACCACCCCAGCGACCGCATTGTTGCTCACTGCCACGGCTCATCACAGTACCGGCGAGAAGCCGATCCGGGATGAGCAAGGGCCTACCAGGCGCCGCTGTTTCCATCATGTTCATGAGTGCCGGCCCGGCCGCCGGAGCCATCCCAGCCCCGGCAGAACCCAGCGACGGCATACGTTTGCCCATGAGCCTGCTCAGCGTGGACCGGCTGCCGGTCGCCGCACCCGCCAGCTCCCGTGTCGCCAGGCCGACACAGCTCCCTCCAGCCCTGAACGGAGCGCGCTGACGGGCCGCCGACAACCATCCCGGCCTGTCAGCGGCTGCGCCTATGGTGTTGTGACCGATATTAGTGGTGAAAGACACACCAAAGCCAGGCAGCCGGAGGCGGTCACACAACGGGTGTGCCGACAGCCCCGGCCCCATGAAGGGGGAGATCAGGTTGCGCCGTTGCGACGCTCTGGCACGTTCGGCCGAGTCCGGCCGGTACCGGATGGCGGCAGTGGCCACGGGCGCGGGCCTGGCCCTGCTGCTGGTGGGGGGATGCGGCGGATCATCCGGTTACGGCAACGCGACCTCGTCGGCGGCCTCCTCAAGCGCGCCGAGCTCGTTGCCGACAGGACTGCCGACAGGACTGCCGACAGGACTGCCGACAGGGCTGCCCGGCGGTGAGCAGGTGACCAACGGCGCCGATGCCCTGAAGGAGCCAAACGTCCCAGCTGGCTTCCCGATCCCACCAGGCGCCAAGGTCAACGGTGGCACCTCCGGCAACAGCCAGTCCACAGTGGCGTTGACCGGCGTTTCCGACACGGCGGTGGCGAACTTCTACCGCACGGCGCTGCCAGCCGCCGGCTACACCATCACCAGCGACAATCAGATACCCGGGTTGGCAACGGCCATCGGATTCCGTGGCCATGGCGTGACCGGCAACATCGATGCGGCCGGTGTCGGGACATCCAATGGTGCGATTCTCACCTTCCGTAAGCA
The DNA here is from genome assembly GCF_917627405.1 of Protofrankia sp. Cj5. Lineage (NCBI taxonomy): Bacteria > Bacillati > Actinomycetota > Actinomycetes > Frankiales > Frankiaceae > Protofrankia > Protofrankia sp. Cj5. Next base: position 133,995 of record NZ_CAKJTO010000001.1, on the reverse strand, counting down.
ATAGGGACGGCCGGGGGCGGGCCTGATCCCTGCCGGGCCAGCCCCCACCGCCGGTCACACAACAACCAACAATGCTCAGACAAAATGAACACATATATCAGCACCATGTGTCAGTAGCACATCAGCCAGCCGCTTAGAGCGCCCGGTAATAGAGGCGTGGATCAAGGAGCGGGGCTGGGGTGCGTACATCGCAAGGCGGAGGAGGGAGTCACCCTGGTCCTTGGGGTGTCGACCGACGACAACGCGGCGAGGTGCGTGCCCCAGCCCCGCGACGCCGCGTCCCTATTGCCGGTCGCTCCTAGCGGACGCGACGGCAGGTCACGTCCGTTCGGCCCAAAGAACAACGATCATCAATCGCCCCGCGGCTGAAGGCCGCACGGGAATCCGGCTCCGCGACAATTTGACTTCACGGCGACACCAGGGCACATTACCTTATAGCCCAAATCGGGCTATAAATTGCTAAAAGGTGGCTGATGCTGGTAAGCTGCCGAGCAGCGTGTGTCGTGCTGTCACGGCCCGCTACCAGTTCCGCTCGGTGCGTTCTTCAGCTGACTCCAGCGTCACTGGACACCGTCGGAGTACGCCGGATGACTAACCCCGCCAAGCAGCGCAGGTACCGCTCGCCGCTGCGCACCGAACAGGCCCGCCAGACCCGGCTGCGTATCCTCGAAGCGGCCAGAGAGCTCTTCTACACACAGGGCTACGCGACAACAACGATCAATACGATCAGCAAAACGGCCGGTGTCTCGCCCGACACCGTCTACGACGCCTTCCGCTCCAAGCGTGGGCTGCTCAAGGAGCTGCTGGGCATCAGCGACGCGCAGGGCGGAGATGGGGATGGGGACCGGCAGCACCCGACACCCACAACACCGGGACCATACGCGATCAGCCAGGAAACCGATCAACGGCGGCAGATCGCGATGTTGGCTGCGGACACCTCCCATCAGCTCGAACGCCTGCGGCCCCTCGATGACATCCTGCGCGACGCGGCGGTGACCGACCGGGAGATGGCCGCCTTTCAGCACGACCAGCGGCTGGGCCAGCGGCGGCAGATGACGGCGGTGGCTCGCTGGATCTCAGAACGCGGACCGCTGCGTGACGAGATGCCGGTCGATCAGGCGGCCGCGGTCATCTGGACGCTCACCACACCCGAAGTTCACCACATGCTGCGTGTCATCTGGCAGTGGAGCGCGGAACAGTACGAGGCCTGGCTGGGCCGGACCCTCACGGACACGCTGCTCCCCCGGCCGCGCTAGTGGTACCCGCCCATCACCGAGCAGGCCTGGTTGGCTACATCGTGTTTCGGAAGTCGCCGTTCGATCAGCGGGCCGCGTCCAGGCGGCTCCTGGCAAGGCCGCGGGCCACACCGACCGGCGCTGGCATGGCGCTGGCGCTACTCCCAGCTGACGAACCGTGGGTGACCGGATGAGCCGGCTGGGCAAAAGGGTGGAGCTGGACCACGGATCAGTAGACGATCGACCGGATCAATGGACCACAGCCGCCGCCACCCCTCAGGTGGCAGGCGACGACGTGCCCGTACCAGCAATCGCGACCTTGGCCAGACGGTGGGCCAGCCGGGCGACGAACAGCCTCACACCGACGACCACCACAGCGCCCGTCCCGGGTATAAGCGGCACAAAACTGCCCTGCCAGACAATCTGTGTACCACCGCTGTCCAGCGGAGACAGATCGACCGTCCCCAGGTAGTCCCGGACTGGCAACGCCGAACGCATCCGGTAGGCATGCCGCTGGCCGGGCACATACTCGACGATCTCCTCCCGGACATACAGCGGTGGCCGACCGAGCCGGCGTATCGCCCCCACCCCACCCGGCGCGGGCGTGCCTTCCCGCTCCCAACGGGACCGGGACACGAGCGGACCCGCCCACCGTGACCAGCCCTCACCGTCCGCCAGCAGATCGAACACCACCGACGGTGACGCCCCCGATGTCTCGGTCACCACGAAAACCCGGCGCCGGCTGCTCATGACCCCACCACGACCGGCCCGCGCCCAGGTCCCACGAGGTCGACCTGGATCGCCGGGGACAGCGGCAGCAACATCGATCTCATGCCCTTACTCTTCAGCAACCACGCACACATCGCAAGAATCCCCGACACGACTGTCGAACGATCATCGTCCCCACGGGGCCCGAGCACTCGCCGGCGAACCTTCGGGTGTGCGCCGGCTCAGGGCGGGCGACTACCGGGTGGTCTACCACGTCGAGGATGCCCGGCTCGCCGTCGCGCTGGTCCGGGTAGCGCACCGCAGAACTCGACCAGCACTACTTCCGCGCGATACGTCCACTCGGCAACCACAAGGCGTTCCGTCTCCTGCCGAACGACCTGTGACGGCGCTGGTGGTGCATGAA
>NZ_CAKJTO010000001.1:130445-131034 GCF_917627405.1 Protofrankia sp. Cj5 | reverse complement strand
CGGTCATCTGCACCAGCTATGCCGCGTTCGACGCCCTGCTCGACGTACTGTCCGCAGACTCCTACCCACAGGCGAGCTGACCTCTCGGCGGGGTACTCACCCTTCACTACTATTGTCGTGACCGTGCCCACTTTTGAGCCGGTTGCCCGCTTTCTCGCGGAGTTCCATCGGCTCTCCCCCGCGCAGCAAGCCGCGTTCCGGCACGCTGTTGCGCTGTTTCGTGATGGGCTGACGTCGGGCTCGTTTCATCCGAAGCTGCGAGTGAAGAGCTTCAAGTCCGAATCCGGTGTCTATGAGATGACGTGGGCGTACAACGGCCGGGCGCTCTGGCAGTACGGCGACCCGATCCCGGGTAAGCCGGGGCCTCATGTCGAGTGGCTCCGCATCGGCACCCACGACATCTTCGAGCGGTAACGCGGCCGGGTACGGCCGTGCCGTGCCCGCATCAGGCATTGACCGGCACGGCCCCAGCACCGATCGCGATGTCAGTGGAGTGCGTCTGGGGCGAACGCGTCCGACGACAGCGGTTACGGCTCAGCCCGCGTCGGGCGAGGCCACACCGACCGGACAAGACAGCCGGTGATCTCGA
>NZ_CAKJTO010000001.1:112340-130180 GCF_917627405.1 Protofrankia sp. Cj5 | reverse complement strand
CATTCGCTGCTACGGCGAGGACGAGTTCGACGCGCTGCTTGCGTCGCTGTCCGCGGACTCCTATCCGCAGGCGAGCTGAACCTCTCGGCGGGCTGCTCACCCTCCCCGTCCTACTGTCGTGGCCGTGCCCACCTTCGATCCCGTCGCACGGTTCCTGGCGGAGTACGCGCGCCTCAGCCCAGCGGAGCGGGCCGCGTTTACCCGGGCGCGTCGGTTGTTCTGCGAGGGACTGCTGTCGGGCTCGTTTCATCCGAAGCTCCGCGTGAAGGGCTTCAAAGGTGAGCCGGGCGTCTACGAGATGACGTGGGCGTACAACGGCCGGGCGCTCTGGCAGTACGGCGACCCGATCCCGGGTAAGCCGGGGCCTCATGTCGAGTGGCTCCGCATCGGCACCCACGACATCTTCGAGCGGTAACGCGGCCGGGCACGGTCGTGCCATGCCCGCGTCAGGCATTGACCAGCACGGCCCCAGCACCGATCGCGATGTCAGCGGAGCGCGTCTGCGTGTGAACGCGTTCGACGACAGCGGTGGCGACTCAGCTGACGTCGTCAGGCGAGGCCACACCGACCGGACAAGTCTGCCCCGTGCCGCCAAGGCCACAATAGCCGTTCGGGTTCTTGCTGTCCGACAGGTACTGCTGGTGGTAATCCTCGGCGAAGTAGAACGGGCCGGCCGGGGCAATCTCGGTAGTGATCGGACCGAAACCGCTCCTGGTCAGGACGGCCTGGAAAGCGTCCCGGCTGCGCTCCGCCGCGGCGCGCTGCTCGTCGGAGCGGGTGTAAATCGCCGAGCGATACTGGGTGCCGACGTCGTTGCCCTGACGCATGCCCTGGGTCGGGTCATGTGCCTCCCAGAAAACCTTCAACAGGTCCTCGTAGCTCACCGCGGCCGGATCGAACACGACCTGAACGGCCTCGGTATGACCAGTGAGGCCGGAGCAGGTCTCCTCGTAGGTCGGGTTCGGGGTGATCCCGCCCGCGTACCCGACCGCGGTGGAATACACCCCGGGCGTCTGCCAGAACTTCCGCTCCGCGCCCCAGAAGCAGCCGAGCCCGAACACCGCGATCTGGAAACCCGCGGGGAAAGGGCCCCGCAACGGGGTACCGAGGACCGCGTGTCGGTCCGGTACCGCGAAGGCCGCCTCCGAGCGGCCGGGCAGCGTCTGCTCCGCCGTTGGCAGAGCCGGCTTGTGACGAGCGAAGAGCATGCGCGAACACCTCCAGGAACGTGTCGACGGTGTCAACCGCGGCCGTCCCCGATACGTTCCCGGGCGCCCGGTCGACAACCGCCGCGGCCATGGGTGCCCGACCGGCCGCGCTGCCGGTCGGGCACCCATGCCGCCGTTGGTGAGCTACCGGACCGCGCTACAGAACAAGGTCCTCCAACATGGTCGTGACCAGTGCGGCGATCGGCGATCGCTCCGAACGGGTGAGGGTGACATGCGCGAACAGCGGATGTCCCTTGAGAGTCTCAATCACGGAGGCGACTCCGTCATGCCGACCAACCCGCAGGTTGTCACGCTGTGCAACATCATGTGTAAGTACCACGCGCGATCCTTGGCCCAGTCGCGACAGTACGGTCAGCAGCACCCCGCGCTCGAGCGACTGCGCTTCATCCACGATGACGAACGCATCGTGCAAGGACCGGCCACGGATGTGGGTGAGCGGCAGCACCTCAAGCATCCCACGGTCAGCGATCTCCTCGATGACCTCCTGGGAGACCAGCGCACCGAGCGTGTCGAAAACGGCCTGCGCCCAGGGCGCCATCTTCTCGTTCTCGCTGCCTGGCAGATAGCCGAGGTCCTGACCACCAACGGCGTACAACGGACGGAACACCACAACCCGGCGGTGCAGCCGTCGTTCCATCACCGCCTCCAGGCCCGCGCACAGCGCCAACGCGGACTTCCCGGTGCCGGCCCGCCCACCGAGAGAGATGATCCCAACGTCGGGATCGAGCAGCAGGTCCAACGCGACACGTTGTTCCGCGGAACGTCCGTGCAGGCCGAAGGCCTCCCGGTCACCCCGGACGAGGCACACCTTCTTGTCCGCCGTCACGCGTCCGAGCGCCGAGGCGCTGCCGCCGGCGGCGGTGAGCACCAAACCGGTGTGGCAGGGCAGCCCGGCCGCCTCGGCTATCTCGACAGTCTCCCGGGCGTAGAGCCGATCCAGGTCATCCTGGGAGACGGCGAGCTCGGCCATGCCGCTCCAGCCCGAGTCCACCGGGCTCTGCGCCCGGTACTCCTCGGCCGCGAGCCCCACCGCGGACGCCTTTACCCGCAGCGGCAGATCTTTTGTGACAAGAACTACCTCGTCGCCCTCCCGAGCAAGATTGAGCGCTACCGCCAGAATGCGCGAGTCATTGTCATCCACCCGAAACCCCGGCGGGAGCACAGCCGGGTCACTGTGGTTTAGCTCAACCCGCAGAGTTCCACCGTCATCCAACGGCAACGCCTGATCCAGCCGACCATGGCGGATTCGTAGGTCGTCAAGCAAACGAAGGGCTTCACGGGCGAACCAACCCAGTTCGGGATGGTTCCGCTTACCTTCCAGCTCCCCTACGACAACCAGCGGAAGCACAACATTGTGCTCCGCGAACCGCAGCAGCGCACCAGGATCAGACAAGAGCACGCTTGTGTCGACGACATGCGTTCGTGGCACACGCCCACCCGCTTACTCGGAGGAAGTCCGGGACCAAGCCCCACAGGGGGCCGGGTACCGGCCTCCTGGCGTTGTCGCGAATGCGGCACCGAGGGGCCTCCCGAGTGGTCCAGCCCAGTGCCGGACCACAACTTGAGCCAGCTGGATCCACCCGACGGATCGTCCTTCGGTAACGTCCGCCAGCGGAACCCAGGGTCACACGCTAGCTCCCTCGCCTCGAAAAGGCGACCATTTTTGCACAACACACTCGGCGACGGTCACCGACCATATAGTGATGCCGGGCGAAACCGCCTGTGTTCCAGACACAACAGGTTGATCGCCTAATCCGGATCGAGCAGCCTTGGACAACGATGTAGTCCGCCGTTCATATGAACGTCACCACCGGACCGGCCGGCGAGTGGCGGGCAAGACAGGGCCCGGCCAGAACGACAACGGCCGAAGCCGTGCTCATGGCGCATAGCGGACGCCGATCCGGCCGGCAGCACCGTGCCCCGCATGCTGAGCACAGAAGTCCACCGTAATCGTGAAAAACCGTCATGAAAACGCCGGCAGACACAGCATGGTAATGACCACTACGACATCCCGTCCAGAGCCATACGAGCCCAACAGCATCCGAGTGCGCGAAAAACCATAATCACGCACTCTTCAGCCGGACACGACCGTAATGGCCGCCGAGTGCGCGAAAACTCATGATCACGCACTCTTCGGCCGGACGGCGAGTGGTCGTCAGTCCTTCAGGCGGGCGACCAAGGCCTCCTGTTCGGCCCACAACTCGGCGGGAAGCCCGTCCCCGAAGGTCCGGTAGTGTTCTGGAATCAGCTCCGCTTCCCGCTTCCAGACCTCGGTGTCAAGGGTGAGCAGCTCGGCGAGCTCCTCAGGCGCGACGTCGAGGCCTTCCGTGGGCAGTGCCTCGGCGGTGGGCTGGATGCCCAGCGGGCTCTCCACCCCATCGGCCTGGCCTTCGAGCCGGCCGACAACCCAGGCCAGGACCCGGCTGTTCTCGCCGTAGCCCGGCCACATGAACCGGCCCTGCGCGTTCTTGCGGAACCAGTTGACATAGTAGATCCGCGGCAGTTTCTCCGGATCGGCCTTGCGACCTATCGCCAGCCAGTGCGCGAAGTAGTCCGCCATGTTGTAGCCACAGAACGGCAGCATCGCGAACGGGTCGCGCCGCAGCTTGCCGATCTCTCCGGCCTGGGCCGCGGTCGTCTCGGACGCGACGATCGAGCCGAAGAACACCCCGCGCTGCCAGGTCGGCGCCTCGGTCACCAGCGGAACCGCGGTCGCTCGACGCCCTCCGAACAGGATGGCCGAGATGGGGACGCCCTTCGGGTCCTGCCACTCCGCCGCGATCGTCGGGCACTGGCTCGCGGGCACCGTGAAGCGGGCGTTGGGGTGGGCGGCCGGCTCGGTGGCCTCCGGCGTCCAGTCACGCCCCTTCCAGTCGATGAGGTGCGCGGGCTTGTCCCTGGTCAGCCCCTCCCACCAGACGTCCCCGTCGTCAGTGCGGGCGACGTTGGTGAAGACCGTGTTCCCCCACAGGGTCTCGATGGCGTTCGGGTTGGTCTCGATACCCGTACCCGGTGCCACGCCGAAGAAGCCGGCCTCCGGGTTCACCGCGTACAGCCGGCCGTCATCCCCAAAACGCATCCAGGCGATGTCGTCACCGACAGTCTCGGCCTGCCAGCCCGGCAACGTCGGAATGATCATTGCGAGATTGGTCTTGCCGCAGGCCGACGGGAAGGCCGCCGCGATGAAGTGCACCTGGTTTGTCGGCGACGTCAACTTGAGAATAAGCATGTGCTCGGCCAGCCAGCCCTCGTCGCGGGCCATTACCGAGGCGATCCGCAACGCATAGCACTTCTTGCCCAGCAGGGCATTCCCACCATAGCCGGATCCAAACGACCAGATCTCCCGGGTCTCCGGAAAGTGCGTGATGTACTTCGTCGGGTTGCACGGCCACGGGACATCGGCCTGGCCCGGCTCAAGGGGCGCGCCCAACGAGTGCACACACGGGACAAAGAACCCGTCCGTACCCAGCTGCTCGAGAGCGGGAGCGCCCATTCGTGTCATCATCCGCATTGACGCGACAACATACGGCGAGTCGGTGATTTCAACACCAAGAGCGGAAATTCGTGAGCCCAGCGGGCCCATGCAAAAGGGCACGACATACATCGTGCGCCCGCGCATACTGCCCGCAAAAAGACCACGCAGCTTTGCCCGCATCTCATCCGGGTCGATCCAGTTGTTGGTCGGTCCGGCGTCCGCGGGATCGCGCGAGCAGATGTAGGTACGGTCCTCAACCCGGGCAACGTCGGTGGGATCAGAAGCCGCGAAAAAACTACCTGGACGCTTCTCCTCGTCCAATGGCACAAAAGTGCCCTTGTCGACCAGCAATCGCGCAAGTTCCGCGTACTCCGCGTCAGAACCGTCACACCACTGGATGCGTTCCGGTCGGGCGAGTTCGGCGATCTCGCGTACCCAGGCAATCAGCCCGGCATGCCTAGTCGGGGCAGCGTCCAGCCCCGGAATCTGCGCCGCGGTCGTCACAGCTCCCACCTCCGCTTGAGTTGAGCCCACCACGGCCTCGCCGTGTCGCCATAGGTCCCTGCCATGGCAGGCCCACTCGTGCCCGGGATCGCGGAACGCATGCGTAGTGAACCCGCAACAACGTGCCGACACCCCACTGTGCACTACATAGCGAGTCCACCACGGCTTGGGCGATTCGAGGCCGGGTACAGGATCTTTTGACTCTACCGTGGGAGCTTCTGACAGTCGCGCGGTCGACGCGCCTCGCGGCGGGGCAGATCCGTCACGCTGCGAAACCGAATGCGGACGGCAACATTCACGGCGGGTAGCGCGGCGGGTAGTAAGGAGAGCTGACGCAAGATACGGTCACCACGTGACCACAACGGTACCCGGACATGACTTCGGCAAGCATCCCCATGACCTGGTACGACCACGGATGCGCGGCTGGCTGCACGCTGGCGCGTTCCCGGTCAGCGTGGCACTCGGTGTAATCGCGGTGGCCTTGGCCGGCACGTTCCGCGCGCGCCTGGCCGTCGGTATTTATGCGCTGAGCATCGCCCTTCTGTTCGGCACCAGCGCGCTTTACCATCGAAAAATGTGGGCAACGTCACGCGCCCGCTCACTGATGAAGCGGCTCGATCATTCAATGATCTTTATTTTCATCGCCGGGACGTATACACCGCTGACCTTGCTGTCGTTGCCACCGAAGACCGCGCGGACCATACTCACGATCGTCTGGAGCGGCGCGGCGGTCGGGATCGGGCTGCGGATGCTCTGGCTGCACTCACCCCGTTTCCTGATGGTGCCGCTGTACATCGCCCTGGGCTGGGTGGCGGTCTTCGTCATACCTCAGCTGCTGCACACCGCGGGCGTGACAGCGCTGGTCCTGATCATTGTCGGCGGCGTCCTCTACAGCATCGGGGCGTTCGTCTACGCGGCCCAACGCCCAAACCCGGCCCCGGGGACGTTCGGCTACCACGAGGTTTTCCACGCCTTCACAATCGTCGCGGCGGCGTGCCACTACATTGCCGTCATCTTCGCTATTTACGCGACATGACCTGATGCCGGTGACCGGCGCCCGGCCGGCGCCGGTCACCGGAAAGACAAACTCCATGACCGGGGAAAACACCCGCACGCCAACGGACGACGCTCCCCCGGCGGCGACCACTAAGAGCGACCGGCGCTGGGCGCCAGCCGGATTCTCACAGTTCAGGACCCTCGGCGCGAACCTGCTCGACCTTCTCCATAGCCTCCCGCAGACGGGTGAGCCATGGCTGGGCGTTTTCACCGACGAGACGGACGCACCACGCGAGCGCGTCGCTGCGGCTGCGCGCAACCCCCGAGTCGACCAACGTGTCAAGAACATGGCGTTCCGGTTGCCGAAGCCGGGTCATTACCGGAACGGACAGTGTCGTGAACAACTCGGTTGTGCCACCCGCTGTCACCCCCCACGCAACCTTGCGCAGATAACGCTGCTCCGCCTCCCGCGCGATCGCGATCCGGGCGTCCCGGGTCGCCTCGCGGAAACGCCGGATCCGGCCCGACTCCGCGGCGGCCACCGCGGCCTGGTCGTCAGACTCGACGTCGGGAGCGGGCACCGTGCCCACAACAATGATCTCATCCCGATCCACGGTCACCGTGACCGGGCGGTTGAACCACTCGTCGGGCAGTCGCCCGGTGAACCATGCCTGCGCGTCGTCCGCGGGTGGCGCCTGCTCACGCTCGCCCCAGCGACCGTGGCCGCGCCCGCGCGATCCCGCCATGCCGTGCCTCCTCGCCATCTGTTCTCGATGTTGGCTCCCGTGCATCACGCACCTCCTGGTTGATTACATACTTACAAGTGATACACGAGCAACTGGAAGCAGGCATCAGACATTCCTCGAAGACACTGGAAGGACCTTGACCCCCAGCTGCTCACGCACTGCCTCGGCCGTGGTCGCGGGCCGCTCACACACGAAGCCTCGGCACACATGGACCCCGGCGGCCCGACCGTGTGCCAACGGCCCGGAGGTCACCACGACCGCGCCCGGCGCGGTGGTGAGCCGGGCGAGTCCTTCCAGGTCCGGCCGGTCGACAACCGCCACCTCAGCCGGTCCGGCGAGAAACGCCGCACCAACCGCACCCGCCCATCCGGCGAAGGACGCGTTCCTGCCGAACATCGGCACCAGAGCCGCAAGTGCCCGCTCAGCCGCTTCACGATGGTCGCGGGAAGCCGTCAGCGCCGCGTAGGTCAGCAGTGCGCCCGTGATCGCCGCCTGGCCGGACGGTGCCGGCGAGTCCGCGGAGTCCCGCGGCCGGCGCAACAGCCGCTCGGCGTCGTCCGCGGTGTCGTGGAATCCACCGTCAGCCGCGACAAAGTGCGCGCATGCGACACCAAGCAGGTCACCGGCCGCCGCCAACCACCGGTCATCACCGGTGACCTGGTGCAGGACGAGCAGGCCCTCGGCAACATCCCCGTAGTCCTCCAGCACCCCGGCGTTGGTGCCGGCCCGGCCGTGCCGACTTGTCCGGCGCAACCGGCCCGCCACCCAGTGGACGTCGAGGAGCAGCGTTGCCGCCTCGACGGCCGCGGTCACCCAGCCCGGCTCCGCCAGCAGCACGCCGGCCTCGGCCAGCGCGGCGATCGCGAGGCCGTTCCACGCCGCGACGACCTTGTCATCCCGAGCGGGCTGGGGCCGGCGCGCCCGCGCCGCCGCGAGCCGGGCCCGCACCCGGGTGAACCTGGCAGGATCATCGGCGTCCGCGGCGAGTGCCAGCACGGATGCGCCATGCTCGAAGGTTCCCGCGGCGGTGACACCGAAGACACCCGCGGCCCAGGCCCCGTCGTCCGGGCCGAGGACGTCGACAAGCTCGGCCGGCGTCCAGACGTAGGTGGCACCCTCAGCGGCATGCCCGCCAGCACCAGGCGCGGTGGCCACGGTCGTGTCCGCGTCCAGCGCGGAGGCGAACCCGCCTTCGGGGGTCCGCAGCTCGCCCAGCAGGAAGGCCGCGGTCTCACGGGTGACCCGCTCGGCCAGCGCGGATCCGGTCGCCCGCCACAGGTGCAGGTAAACCCGCAGCAGCTGGGCGTTGTCGTAGAGCATCTTCTCGAAGTGGGGGACGGTCCAGGTGGCATCCACGCTGTAACGGGCGAAGCCGCCGGCAAGCTGGTCGTAAATCCCACCACGAGCCATTCCCTCGCAGGTGGCCGTGATCATACGCAGGCTCGCGGCGTCCCCGGTGCGGGCCCAGTGCCGCAGCAACATCTCCAGCAGCGCGGACGGCGGGAACTTCGGTGCCGTTCCGAAACCACCGTTCACCGGGTCGAAGGCCCGCCCTGCCTGCTCGACCGCGGCATCGAGCAGCCGCGCGGTGAACGGGGCCGGCGGCCCGCCCGCGGCATCGGCTGCCGCGGCGACCTGACGCGCGATGCCCGCGCCGGAGGCGGTCACCTCGTCCCGGCGCGTCCGCCATGCGCTCGTCACCGCCTCGAGCACCTGCCGGAACGACCCCATCCCCGCCCGCGGCGCCGGCGGGAAGTAGGTACCAGCGTAGAACGGCTCACCTGCCGGTGTGAGGAAGACCGTCATCGGCCAGCCACCGTGGCCGGTGAGGGCGACGGTGACGTCCATGTAGACAGCGTCGACGTCAGGCCGTTCCTCGCGGTCAACTTTGATGTTGACGAAGTGCTCGTTCATGAATGCCGCGGTTGTCGCGTCCTCGAACGACTCGTGGGCCATCACGTGGCACCAATGGCACGACGCATAGCCCACGGACAACAGCACCGGGACGCCACGATCGGTGGCCTCGGTGAATGCGTCGGCGCCCCATGGCCACCAGTCGACCGGGTTGTCGGCGTGCTGGAGCAGGTAGGGTGAGGTCTGATCAACAAGGTGGTTCGGCATGTGCCCAGCATTCCCGTTGCCGGGGAAGCGTGGCCGCCTCCCGGACATTGAACTCCATGTGGTGTATGCCCACCGGATTCTGTTGCGCGACGTCCCCGGCCTGCCCTTCCGGTCGTCCTGCTGGCCCTGGGCCCGGGCGGAACCGTCGCAAACGTCACGGCGGGAGAGGGATCCCGGTCTGCCGCCATGGCCGCCGTCGTTCGCATGGCCGCCCTCGTTCCCATGGCCGGTCCCGCGCGCCGGCTGGGACCTGCTACGCCAGGCGTGGCATACCGCGCCACTGGCAATGATCTACATTGTTGTCCTGGCGGCCACCTCAGCGGCCCTCGCGGTCGCCCACACCCTCGATTTCGAGCTCTATCACCGCATCCTGGTCGCTCACTCCACCAACCTGACCGGGCTGCGGACCCGCCCGCTCTACGTCCTGCTGGCCAGCGCCTGCTGGCTTGACGGCGTCAGCTTCTTCCCGTCAGCCGCCGCGGTGGCCGCGGTTGTCGCGCCGCTGGAACGGATGATCGGCTCAAGGCCGGCACTCGGAGTATTCGCGACCGGCCACATCGGAGCGAGCCTGCTCGTCGCCGGTGGCCTCGTGGCCGGCCGGGCCATGCGGCTCGTCGACGACTCGGTCACCGATGCCGTCGACGTCGGCGCGAGCTACGGTCTGATCGCCTGTGGTGCGGTGCTCACCGCAGCCCTGCCGCCGGGCCGGCGCTGGCCGCTGGCTGGTGCTCTGACCGCCGGGCTCGCTCTCGACATGGCGCGCGAGCCCGACTTCACCGCCGCCGGTCATCTCCTCTCGGCCGCGCTCGGCCTGCTCTGCTCCCAGTACCTGCGGCGGCGGCATCCCCTGCGCCGGCCAGGTGCCTCGAACGGAATCGTCCCGGCCCAGGGCCGGCCGGCCACGGCTCCGCCTGCCGCACGATGGCGTCGAGTCGCGCCACCCACCGAGGGCATAGGATGAAGCTCCGCCTGCTGAATGATGGATAAGGTAGATAGATGGACGCCCCGGATTTTCGTGAGATCGACAAGAAGTGGCAAGATATATGGCACCGTGAGCGCACCTGGCAGGTGTCCAACAACCTCACGGAGTCCGGCGGGGCCGCCTACGTACTTGAGATGCTTCCCTACACGAGTGGCGAGCCGCATATTGGGCACCTCAAGAACTACGCCGTGGGTGACGCGGTCGCGCACTTCATGCGCCGCAATGGCCGGCGCGTGCTTCATCCCATGGGATACGACGCCTTCGGGCTGCCGGCCGAGAACCACGCGATTCGCACGGGAAAGCATCCCAAAGAATCCACCGACGAGTCAATAGCGTCATTTGCGCGGCAGTTCCGTGAATGGGGAATCTCCATCGACTGGTCGCGCGAGCTCGCCACACACCAGCCATCGTACTACCGGTGGACGCAGTGGATATTTCTGCGGCTGTTCGAGAAGGGCCTCGCATACCGCAAGAACGCCGCCGTCAAATGGTGTCCCAAGGACGCCACCGTCCTTGCCAACGAACAGGTCGTCGGCGGGCGCTGTGAGCGATGCGGCACCGAGGTTGAAGCACGCCAGCTCGAGCAGTGGTTCTTCAGGATCACTGATTACGCGGACCGGCTGCTCGCCGGCCTGCACGAGATCGAGTGGCCGGAACACGTGAAGACAATGCAGCGGAACTGGATCGGCCGGTCCGAGGGCGCCGAGGTGATATTCTCCTGTGTGGAGACGGGCGAACAGTACCACGTCTTCACGACTCGTCCGGACACCCTGTTCGGTGCTACTTTCTTCGTGCTGGCACCGGAACATCCAGACGTCCTTCGGCTCGCCGCCGGCACCCCACAGGAAGAATCCGTCCGCGAATACGTCAACCAGGCGCTGCGTAGCACAAACGACACGCGGGGGGCAGCCGACAAGCCGAAGACCGGCGTTTTCCTCGGCCGCCATGTGATCAATCCGGCGAACAACGAACATATCCCCGTCTACGCCGCCGACTACGTCCTCATGGAGTACGGGACCGGCGCTGTCATGGCCGTGCCGGCCCACGACGAACGCGACTACGCGTTCGCGCGTGCGTTCGGGCTCCCCATCACCCAGGTGATAACCCCCGACGACCCGGACGGCCCCGCCGCCGGGCAGCTTCCTTACACCGGGGCGGGCACGCTCCGCTCCTCAGGCGAGTTCGACGGCCTGACCAGCGCCGCGGCGGGCGCGGCCATAACCTCGTGGCTCGCGGCCGAAGGTGCCGGATGCCAAACGGTGAGTTACAAGCTTCGTGACTGGCTCGTATCACGGCAGCGATACTGGGGCTGCCCGATACCAATCGTCCACTGCCAGTCATGCGGACTGGTCCCGGTGCCCGACGAACAGCTACCGGTCCGCCTGCCCGATATCGAGGACTACGCGCCCAAGGGACGTTCCCCGCTTGCCTCCGCGGACGACTGGGTCAACGTGACGTGCCCGGCCTGCGGTGGACACGCCCGCCGCGAGACCGACACAATGGACACTTTTGTCGACTCGTCCTGGTATTTTCTCCGTTACTGTGATCCAACCAACACCGAGCAGGCCTGGGATTTCAACGCGCTCGCCGAGTGGATGCCAGTCGACCAGTACATCGGCGGTATCGAACACGCGATCCTGCACCTGCTGTACGCGCGCTTCCTCACCAAGGTCCTGTACGACCTCGGCAAAGTCCCCGTTGCGGAACCGTTTGCGAAGCTCTTTACCCAGGGAATGATCACAAAAGACGGCGCCAAGATGTCCAAATCCCGCGGAAACGTCGTCTCACCCGTGCGGATCGTGAAGCATTACGGTGCGGATACCGCCCGATGCTACGTGCTCTTCATGGGGCCGCCCGATACAGGCGCCGACTGGTCCGACGAGGGAATCGAGGGCGTCTACCGCTTCCTGCGCCGGCTGCTGCGCCTCGGCCGGGAGCTTGCGGAGACAACTCAGGCGCCGGCCGCGGGCGACACCCACCAGATCGACACCGGGCTGAACCGGAAGGTCGCGGAGACAATCGTCCGCGTAACCGAGAGCATGACCCAGAAGTTCGCCTTCAACATTTCCATAGCGGCCGTCATGGAGCTGTCGAACTCAGTGAGCCGGGCACAACGGGACGGAGCGAGTCCGGCGGCTCTCCGGCACGCGGTCGCCACGGGGGCATCGCTCCTCTTTCCCTTTGCCCCGCACATCTCCTCCGAGGTCTACGAACTGCTCACTGGACGGCGTGTGTGGGAGGATTCCTGGCCGCTTGCGGATATGACCCTGCTGGCCTCTGAGACAAAGCTGATCGTGTGCCAGGTCAACGGCAAGGTGCGAGATCGCGTTGAAGTGCCGGCCGGCGCGGATGACGCGGTAGTCGAATCCGCCGCGAGGGCTTCCCAGGCCGTGCTGCACGCCCTTTCCGACAGCACGCTCCTCAAAACAGTCGTCGTCAGGGACAAACTCATCAATTTTGTTGTTCGCTGAGCGGGCCACCTGATCCCCGGCCCGGTCGGCCCGGCGGCAGACAGCCACGCTGAAGATGTCCTGCCGCGCGGGCCCGGGCGTGCGGCCGCACGGCGAGG
Organism: Protofrankia sp. Cj5; assembly: GCF_917627405.1. NCBI lineage: Bacteria > Bacillati > Actinomycetota > Actinomycetes > Frankiales > Frankiaceae > Protofrankia > Protofrankia sp. Cj5. The sequence goes on along the minus strand of NZ_CAKJTO010000001.1, from coordinate 117,558 downwards.
CAGTGTGCGGCCTCACGGCGGCAGGCGGCGATAGCGTTCGCGCCTGGCCGCCAGTCTCGTTGCCGGGTGCTGTCCCCCGACGGTCCGCAGGAGCTCGACGGCGCCATCGGCAATATCGGTCATCCGGCCGCGGACGTCGACGGAGATCCGGGTTCCCAGGTCGGCACCACCAGGGGCATCCGGACCGGGAAGAATCAGGTCGACGATGCCGAGCCGGCGCAGGTCATCAGCGGTAATGAACATTTCGCGGGCCAGGCCGGCGGCGCGGTCGACGGTACGGTGCATAATCACGGACGCGCCCTCCGGCGGCAACGGAGCCAACCAGGCGTCCTCGGCCGCGACCGCAACGTCCGTCGGCAGCAGCGCCAGCGCGGCACCACCCGTCCCCTGGCCGAGTAGCACACTCACCGTCGGCACCGGTGCGCTCATCAGCGCCGCGAGGCAATGCGCGATTGTCGTGGCGAGCCCATCACGTTCCGCCTCCGGCGAAAGCTCCGCCCCGGGCGTGTCGATGACGGTGACCACGGGCAAACGTAGATCCGCGGCGCGTTGCACCGCCTGTCGTGCCGCATGTAGATCACGCACCCCGATGGGCCGATGACGCTGGGCCGTCCGGTCCTGGCCGATGACGACACAGGGGGCCCCGCGCAGCAGGGCGAGCGCCGTGACAATCGGTGTGCCGGGCACGTCAGGTCCGTGGCCCAGCTCGGACGCGCCAAGAGAGGTGAGGTCGCTTGTCGAGGCAGCCAGGAACTCGCGCAGCCCGGGGCGATCGGGCGCCCGGGTCGCGAGCACCGACGCCCACGGATCCCTCGCGGCAGCCGCGGCGACGCGGGCCGGCGGTTTCCCTACGCCGCCGCGCACTGTCGCGAGGCCACGGTCGGCCGTCACAACGGTCAGCACCCGCCGTACAGCTTCCCGCAGATCAGCAGGAGCGACGAGAGCGTCGAGCGCACCGGCCCGGCGCAGTTCCCGCGGGCTCTGCGTCCCAGCCGCGAACGTCGTGCCAGTGAGCGCCTCAACCACCCGGGGGCCAAGGAAGCCGACCAACGCGCCGGGCTCGGCAAAGGTGACATGCCCGAGCGACGCCCAGGACGCGAGCACTCCTCCGGTGGTGGGGTGGCGCAGGTAGACCAGGTACGGCAGGCTGGCCGCCCGGTGCTCGGCGATAGCACCGCTGATCGTCAGCATCCGTAGAAAGGCGGGTGTGCCCTCCTGCATCCGGGTGCCGCCGCTCGCGGGCAGCGCGAGCAGTATCCGTTCCTCGGCGGTGGCCCGTTCGATCGCGGCGGTGGCCCGCTCTGCCGCGACAACGCCCACGCTGCCGCCGAGAAAGCCGTACTCGCTGGCCACGATGGCGACCCGGTGGCCAGCCACCCGGCCCGCGCCGGTGCGGATCGACTCGTCCGCGCCACTTCGTTCCGCGGCCCGCGACAGGTCCCGCCGGTAGGCGGCGCCGATGGCAGGCCGCGCTGGGGCGGTGTCCCAACAGCTCCAGCTGCCCGCATCCAGTAACAGGTCGAGCAGTTCCGCAAGATTTGGGTGCTTCACTGTGCGCGCTGTCCCCCATCAGGTGTCAGCCCTACCGGACCGCGCCGCCCAGCCAGCGACGAGCCGCGGCGTGTTTCGGAAGCCGTCGTCCGATCAGGGAGCCGCGTCCAGGTGGTTCCCGGCAAGGCCGCGGGCCACACCGATACCGGATGCGTGGTACCGGTGTGGCTGAGAACACGGCCAGCGACCGCCTGGTCGCGGCGAGCCGGACAGACGGCGCTTGCGAAACACGCCCTAGTCGGGCTCGGCCGAGTTCTGAGTTGGAATATCGCTGCCGGAGCCATGAACGCCGGAAGGCCTGTCCTGATGCGTCCCGCGCTCACCGAAGCGTCCGTCGGCGACGTTGCCACGCAGCCGTACAAGGCTACGCGACATCATCACGAAGAGACCGACAGCCGCCAGGCCCAACAGCAGGACCACGAGAAAGCCGCCCGCGCCAGCGCTGACCCCGAGGGCAAGGGCCCGTCCCGCCTCTGTCACCCCTCGACCCTACGCCGGCCAGCCGGACAACGTGGTCAGGTGCCGGCTCGGCCTGTATCGCCGGGCTCCGGCCGGATGCCTGGCACGATCGAGGAGACGCCCGGTGCCTGGCGGTCAGAGGTCGAACTCATTGGGATCCAGTCCCACCGCGTAGCAGGCCTCCCGGACAACCTGTTGCTCGGACTTGTCGAAGTGACCGTCAGCGCCTCCGATGACGATGCCTATCTGGATCACCGCTCGTGCCTCGGCCGGCTTCTTCTTGGTCTTGCCGATGTCCTGGATCACGCTGACCTTGCCGAAGTCGAAGTCGGTCTGCAGCCTGACGCAGTAGTCGTTGAACTTCTGCTGCAGCTGCTCCGCCGGGAAGTTCTGCAGCACCTCGTTCGACCCGATGAGCGCGGCGACCTTACGGCGCTCGTCCGGGTCGATACTGCCGTCGGCGGCGGCGACCAGCGCGCACATGGCCATGCTCGCATCCCTGAAGGCACCGCTTTTGAGATCGTTCTTCTTGGCGTTCAGCTGCTGCTGCATGGACGTGGTAGTAGTGCGCAGACGATCCCAGATCGCCATGACATGATCCTCTCATCTTTGCCATATGAGCCGTGCGTTCGTATGTGCGGATCTGGATGCCGCAATGAGAGAACATCCTGTCACCAGCAACGACCGATGGCCCGCGGCCGTGCCCCGGTCCCCGGGCCGTCTCGGGACGTCTCGGAACGGTTACAACGGCGGCCCGAGCGTTAGCCGGCACCGCCGCCCGATGCGGTCAGGCTGGTCAGGCTGGTCAGCGGATCCCGTTGAACAGGTCGCTCTCGGGCAACGTGCCCACTTCGATCAACGATCGGGCGAGCTGGTAATCCTCGGTCGGCCATACCTCGCGCTGGATCTCGAGCGGGATACGGAACCACGGCCCGTTCGGGTCCACCTGGGTCGCGTGGGCCAGCAGCGCGCGGTCGCGGGTCTCGAAGAAGTCCCCGCACGGCACCCTGGTGGTGATCCGACCGGAGTCACCCGCACGGTCTGCCCACTTCAGCAGGCTGTCGGCATAAGGCGATTCGCGCCCGCTGGCGACCATGGCGTCGTGCAGGGCAAGCAGGCGCGCCTTGTGGAACGTCTGGTGATAGTAAAGTTTGAAGGGCTGCCAAGGCGACAGACCGGCGTCATCGCCGACCTCCGGATAACGCCGCGAGTCGCCCGCGGCCTCGAACGCCTCAACTGTGATCTTGTGGTTCATGATGTGATCAGGATGAGGATAACCGCCATTCTCATCATAGGTGACCACAACCTGTGGCCGGAACTCCCGTATCAGTTTGATCAGCGGCCTGGCCGCGTCAGCCAGCGGCAGGAGCGCGAAGCATCCTGCCGGCAGCGGCGGCGGCGGGTCGCCCGTTGGCAGACCGGAGTCGTGGAAGCCCAGCCAGACCTGTTGGACTCCAAGAATGCGGCGCGCGTGCTCCATCTCGGCCCGCCGCAGCTCTGGCAGGCGCGCGTGGACCTCCGGTCGGTCAAGATCGGGATTCAGCACGGTGCCCGCCTCACCGCCCGTACAGGTCACCACGAGTACCTCGACGCCCTCATGAACGTAACGGGCCATGCTCGCCGCGCCCTTGCTGGACTCGTCGTCGGGGTGGGCGTGCACCGCCATGAGTCGCAGGCCATCCCCGCTGGTCGCCTCAGACATGCCACCATTGTCCCCGATGCCTCCAGCGACCTCGCCGACCGAGCCGCCGCACGCCCCCCAGCCGGGAGGGCCGCGCGCGCCTCGCTTCCCGTTGCGCTGGCTCGATATCCCGTGGCTTGGTGGCATGAGAGTGGCTCCCTGGTTTCTGCTGGCGGCGCTCCTCGTCGTGGTGCTCGCGGCGGTCGGCGCCGGGTGGGTCCAGGGCCGGCCGGATCGGCTCGACTACGCCACCCGTGCCTTCCGGATCAGTGGGACGCAGGCGCAGCTGACGTTCGATGTGGAAAAGTCACCCAACGCCGTGGCACAATGCACTGTCCGCGCACGCTCCCGGGATAACCAGATCGTCGGCCGGCGCACCGACATCGTCGTCGGTCCGGCTACAAACGGCCAGCGGGTCACGACCGTAAAGGTCACAGTGACCACATCCCAGGAGGCGAACGTGGTCGAGGTCGAGGACTGTCAGATCACCCGCGCCGGCTGACAACCGCATGGGAATGCTGACGCGCGATCAGGGCACAGCCGTGCCCTGATTCGTCGCGTACGGCAAGCAATGACGCTTGCCCACGCGGAGTTTCCCGACTGGGATCGCCAACTGTTAGGCTGGGCGTTTGCCCCCGCCTGTACTTCCAACCCTGACCCAACCATCCCCAGTTCTGACAAGCTCCATCTTCCTATCAATTTTTATCATCAAATAGACAATTCCGACCCAACGATGGACCGAACGAGATACAGCCGAACTCGTCATAATCCGGTCATATGCGTGCGGCCCATCGAGATACCGGCGACCGGCAGAGCAGGGATCATGGTTCTGGCTCGCGCGGCCGGCGGCCCCAGGCAACGTAAGGAGCGTGACGCGTGTCGCAGCAGACGTGGCTGACCCAGGAGGCGTACGACCGGCTCCGCGGGGAGCTCGACCACCTCACCGGGACCGGTCGTGTCGAGATCGCCAACAAGATCGAAGCTGCTCGCGAGGAGGGCGACCTCAAGGAGAACGGCGGCTACCACGCGGCCAAGGAAGAACAGGGCAAGATGGAGTCGCGCATCCGGCAGCTCACCGATCTGCTGCGTGACGCGCGAGTCGGTGAAGCTCCGCAGTTCAACGGCGCGGCAGGTCCGGGCACTGTAGTCGAGGTCCGCTTCCCCGGGGACGACGACACCGAGAAGTTCCTGATCGGATCCCGCGAGGATCACAGCACATCACTTGAGGTGTACTCGGCGCAGTCACCGCTCGGTGGAGCGGTTGCCGGCCACAAGGCAGGTGACACCGTGACCTACACCTTGCCCAACGGCCGCCCGGCCCGGGTCGCGATCGTCTCGGTGGCGCCTTACCACCGCTGATCTCCACGTATCTCCGCTGGTCCGCTCCGGGCTTCCGGCCGTGCGACCGTGTCCTTGGCGGCCTGGGTGTCTCTGCCATCGTGTCTCGCCCGCCGCCCAACGCCATGATCGCACGGCCCGGGACGCAGCCAGCCCCGCCCGCCATCCGGACCAGCCCACCGCCGGCTT
>NZ_CAKJTO010000001.1:63585-111749 GCF_917627405.1 Protofrankia sp. Cj5 | reverse complement strand
GACTTCCCTGCGGATGAGAGCGCGGGGACGTACCGTCAACTAGTGCTCGATCTGTCCGGGCCTCAGGCCCCGCAGTCCCCTGAACCGACAACGCTCGGCGTCCTGCGCGGCTCAGGACATCAGCACCGGTCCGTACGCACCGAACTGCGCAACAACACCCTCGCCCGGATGGCGGATGGTGAGAACCGGTTCCCCGGCATCCTCGGCTTCGAGGACACCGTGCTCCCCCAGGTCGAACGCGCCCTGCTCGCCGGGCACGACATCGTCTTCCTCGGGGAACGCGGGCAGGGCAAGACCCGCCTGATCCGAACCCTGGTGGGGCTGCTGGACGAGTGGACACCGGTGGTCGCTGGTTGCGAAATCAACGATCATCCCTATGCTCCGGCGTGCATCCGGTGCCGGCTGTTGATCACCGAATTCGGCGACGACACCCCGGTCGCCTGGAGGCACCGCTCCCAACGGTTCGGCGAGAAACTGGCCACACCGGACACCAGCGTCGGTGACCTGATCGGCGACGTCGACCCGGTCAAGGTCGCGCAGGGCCGTACCCTGGGGGATCCGGAGACCGTCCACTACGGCCTGATACCACGCACCAACCGCGGCATCTTCAGCGTGAACGAGCTTCCCGATCTGGCCGAACGCATCCAGGTCTCGCTCCTGAACGTGCTGGAGGAACGCGACATCCAGGTCCGGGGGTACCTCCTGCGGCTCCCGCTCGACCTGTTTCTCGTCGCCTCGGCGAATCCCGAGGACTACACCAACCGGGGCCGGATCATCACCCCGCTCAAGGACCGGTTCGGCGCCGAGGTCCGCACTCATTACCCGCTTCGCCTGGGCGACGAGCTGGCCCTGATCCGGCAGGAGGCCGTGCTGTCCTGGCGGGAGTCACCGCTGGGCCTTCCCACTGTGCCTGAACACCTGCTCGAGGTGGTCGCGCGCTTCACCCGGCTGGTGCGCGACGCGCCACAGGTCGATCGCCGCTCCGGCGTATCGGCCCGGCTGTCGGTGGCCGCCGTCGAGACCGTGGCCGCCTCGGCGGTGCGCCGGGCCGCGCTGGCCGGCGAGAGCGTCCCGACGGCGAGGGTCGTCGACCTCTCGGCCATCGTGCCGGCGGTCCGCGGCAAGATCGAGTTCGACCAGCTGGAGGAGGGGCGGGAGGATGAGATCCTTGCGCACCTGCTGCGGCGGGCGCTCGCCGAGACCTTTCGCGCCCGGCTCGCCGGAACCGACCTCAGCGGTCTGCAACGGCGTTTCGAAGTGGACGGCCCGGTCGAGACCGGCGATCTCGTCCCGGCAGCGGAGCTGCTGCGGCGAGTGGGCCCGGTGCCGGGGTTCGCCGCGATCCTCGGCAGGCTCGGCATCGACGGCGCGGAATCGCCGGGGCTCGCCGCGGCTGGGCTGGAACTCGCCATGGAAGGGCTGCACCTCAACCGGCGGCTCGCCAAGGAGGAGCTGCCGGGCCGGACGGTGTACGGCGGATGAGCGCCGGGACCGGACCGGCGGGATTCCGGTACGGCCCGTGGGGCGGCGGTCCCGATCCCCTTGCCTACCCGTTCGACGTGGCGGGCGCGCTGGACGAGATGTCCGAGCACATCCTCAACGGCAGAACCCCGCGGGAGGCTCTGGACGCGCTGCTGCGCCGCGGCACACACAACCACCGTGGCCTGGAAGATCTGCGCCGCCAGGTGGAACAGCGCCGCCGCGAGACCCGCGCGCGCGGCCGCCTGGACGGCACCCTGAAACAGATCCGCGAATATCTTGACACGGCCGTCGGGCAGGAGCGGGCCGCGCTGTTCCCCGACCCCTCCGACGACGCCCGCCTGCGCGAGGCTGAGCTCGACGCGCTGCCAGGCGATCCGGCCCGAGCCGTGAACGCGCTGGCGGATTACGAGTGGCGGTCGCCCATCGCCCGCAAGACGTTCGCGAAGATCTCCGACCTGCTCCGCCGCGAGGTGCTCGACACCCAGTTCCGCGGTATGAAACAGGCGCTGGAAAACGCCACCCCCGCGAGCATGGCCCGCGTGGCGGAGATGCTGAACGCACTCAACAGCATGCTGGAGGCGGATGCCCGCGGCGAGCACACCGATGCGGTCTTCGACGACTTCATGCGCTCCTTCGGTGATTTCTTCCCGGAGAACCCGCGCTCGCTGGACGAGCTGGTGGACTCGTTGGCGCGGCGTGCCGCCGCCGCCGCGCGGCTGATGGCGGCTCTGTCCCCGCAGCAACGGCAGGAACTGGCCGATCTGATGGCGACGGCCATGGCCGACATGGGCCTGACGACCGAGCTGTCCCGGCTGCGCGATGCGCTCCAGGCCGCCCGCCCCGACCTCAGCTGGGGCCAGTCCACTCACGGCCACCTGCGCAGCCCGATGACCGGCGACACCCCGCTCGGCCTGGGGGAGGCCACCAGCGTGTTGCAGGAGCTGGCCGAGCTCGATGAACTGGCTGCCGCGCTGTCCCAGGACTACGCCGGGGCGTCGCTGGAGGACATCGACCCGGACGCGGTCGCGCGGGCGCTCGGCCGCGATGCCGTCGACGATCTGCGTGCCCTCAGGCAGATCGAAAAGGAGCTGGAACGCCAGGGCTTCGTGACCCGCAACGCCGGCCGGCTGGAACTGACCCCACGGGCTGTCCGGCGCATCGGGCAGACCGCGCTGGCCCGTATCTTCCGCCGGCTGGACGCGCACGGACGCGGTGACCATGATGCCGCTGACGCCGGTGCGGCCGGCGAGCTCACCGGGACGTCCCGGCCATGGCGCTTCGGCGACACCCAGCCCATCGACGTGGTCCACACGATTCGCAACGCGGTCCTGCGGGCGGGGCCGACCGGCCTGGACGGAGCGATCCGCCTGGAGGTCCGCGACTTCGAGATCGTCGAGACCGAACGCCGGACCTCGGCCGTGGTGTGCTTGTTGGTCGACCTGTCCTACTCCATGGCGCTGCGCGGGACGTGGGGGGTGGCGAAGTCGACAGCGCTCGCGCTGCACACGCTGATCAGTACAAAATTTCCGCAGGACACGATCCATCTGGTCGGTTTTTCCGACTATGCCCGCCTGCTGCGCCCGGTGGAGCTCGCCGGACTGGACTCCGAAGTGGTGCAGGGCACCAACCTCCAGCACGCACTGATGATCGCGGGCCGGCTGGTGTCGAAACATCCGGATTCCGAACCGGTCGTACTTGTGGTCACCGACGGCGAGCCGACCGCGCACCTGATGCGCAACGGCACACCCGCCTTCTCCTGGCCGCCCGCACCGGAAACCCTTGAGTTGACGCTGGCCGAAGTGGACCGGCTGACCCGGCGCGGCGCAACGATCAACGTGTTCATGCTCGACAGCGAACCGCGGCTGGTGCAGTTCGTCGACGAGGTCGCGCGGCGCAACGGCGGCCGGGTGTTTTCCCCGGATCCGGCGGCTCTGGGCCAGTACGTCGTCCGGGACTACCTACACGCACGTGGCGGACGACGTTCCCACCGGTCCCGAACCTGAGGCTTCCGACGGGGTGGGCATCAACACCGCGTTACGGTTACGGCCGGCCTTCTTCGCCCGATACATGGCGAGATCCGCGTTGTGAACGACGACCTCCGGGAGGCTGTCGGCCGACTCCGCCACGGCGATGCCGATGGTGGCGTCAACGCTGACCACCGCCACCCCGACGGACATAGGCCGACGGATCGTGTCAAGCAACCGGTCCGCGACGGCGTGAGCCTGCGTATCGTCCGCATCGCACAGCACAACGGCGAACTCGTCGCCGCCAAGGCGGTAGACCACATCCTCCTCCCCGCGCGCCCGGCCCAGCCGGGCTCCGATGATCCGCAATACTTTGTCTCCAACGTCATGACCATAGGTGTCATTCAGCGGCTTGAACCGGTCAAGATCAATAAATAGCACCGCGAACGTCGAGACCGCACCGTCCGCGGCGATGCCGTGCAGGCGCCGGACAAAGGCAGCCCGGTTCGGCAGCCCGGTGAGAGCGTCATGGCGGCCCTGGTGGCGCAGCTGATCCTGCAAGGCCCGGCGTTCGCCGATTTCGTGACAGGTCAGTACGATGCCGGCCGCCTCCGGCTGATCGCGCAGGTCGCTTGCCTCGATGTCGAACCAGCGATACCCACCGTCAAAAGCTCGTAGCCGGACGTCGCGGACCGCGGCGGTACCCACCTCCCTGGCCAGCCGCCAGAACTCCGCCAGAGTGACCAGGTCCTCCGGATGGGCAACGCTCAGTAGCTGCCGGCCGGCATAGCACGGGGTCCGGTATCCGAGCAGTACTTCAACAGCGGAGCTGACAAAGGTGATGCGGCCGTCCTCACCGCTGGTAAGTACAAGGTCATGCGCGTTGTGGAGCAGCGCTTGCAGCCGTCCTTCTTCGCGGCGCAGTGCCGCTTCCCGCCGACCGCTGAGAACGGTGAACCCGATGACCACGGTGGCGATACAAGCAAGCAGGCTCACGTCACCGCGCAACCGGCCGGACCGGATGTCTCCGTAGAAGCCCGAAACCGGTTGCTGGAAGATGACGTACCCACCGTCGGCCAGGCTTCCGATCACGGCGGCGAGCGTGACCTGGCCATCGGCTCCAGCCGGGTGGATCTGCCTGGCCGCACCGCCCCGCAGGCCGGCCAGGTCGTGCTGGAAGGCCAGCTGGTGCCCGATCAGCGCGGGGTTCCAGGAGAACATGACCGCTCCGGCGGAGTCCACAATGGAGAAGCCACCCAGGCCGGGCCCGAGCATGCCGCCGGCCGCCAGACTGGCCTGGGTCGGTGAGTCCCGCAGCGACTCACCCATGACGAGAACAGCCACTGGCTGGCCTGCCCGGATCACCGGGATGGTGACGTAGTCACGCGGGACGCCGTCGACAGTCATGACCGGTGAGTTGCCGGCCCGCCCACCGAGCGCGGTCCGCCAGGCCTCGTCCAGCGGGCCGATCGGCAGCGGCGTGGCGGACGGCTGCAGCGCGGCCAGGGTTCCCCCGCTGGGAGAAGCCAACGCCCAGACATAGTTCTTCCCGCCGAAGCCCGATGCGGCGAACGACCGCAGCAACTGGGTGTCACGTGCCTGGTCAGTCAGCGACCAGGGGACCTGCGAAGCGGGCCCGATCAGGCGCTGCGGGTCGGCGATGCGCGCGGAGAAGTCGGCCATGATGGTCGTGAGGCCTGTCCGCTCGGCCATGCGCCGGTGCTCGGCGCCATAACGCGCCTGCGTCTCCAGCCACAGGATGACCGTGACCAGCATGAGCAGGACGCCGCCGCTGACCAGGGGAGTCAGCAGGCGATCAAACCCATGGCGGCCAGCCCGGCCGGTGGGCGCCGGCCGGCCGGATGCGCGGCGGGGTCGGTCAGCCGTGCCGGCCGTGGGCTGGTGCGGCACGGTCGGGTGCGGTTCGCTAGAAAGATCAATAACGGGAATCTGTGACCGGCCCACGACGCCCGGCGTGCCCGCTGGCGCGCTGGGCCGCGCGGCGGCCGCCACGACGAACCGGCCTTTGCCTGACCGCTTGGCCTCGTACATGGCCTGGTCCGCGACGCTCAGGAAATGTTCGGGGGCCTCCAGCGGCAACGTCGAGGCCGCGACGCCGATACTGACGTCGACCTGAACGACCGAGGTTCCAACCGCTATCGGAGCACGGATGGATTTGATCACCCGGTCGGCGACCGCGCCCGCTGACGCCTCGTCCGCACCCGCGAGCAGGATCCCGAACTCGTCGCCGCCGAGCCTGGCCGCCACATCACCATCGCGCAGCATCCGGACGAGACGCTCCGCGACGATCCGCAGCACCACGTCGCCGGCATCATGACCAAGGCTGTCGTTGACCGGCTTGAAGTGATCGAGGTCGATGAACAGGAGCGCGAATGGCGCTCCGCCCGAACGAGCGGCACCGGCCGCCGCCGCCAGCTCGCTGGTGAAGAGCGTCCGGTTGGGGATACCGGTGAGCGCGTCGTGTGACGCCTGGTGGCTGAGCTGATCCTGTAGGCTCTTGCGCTCCCCTGTCTCATGGCAGGTGACCAGCACACCGGCCAGCGCCGGATGGTCGGTGAGGTCACTGGTCTCCAGGTCGAACCAGCGCGTGGCGCCCGATGCCATGGTCAGTCGCACATCGAAAGCGGTGCCACCGCCTGGCTCGGCAAGTAACCGCTCGATCCGCTCCACGTCATCAGCGTGCGCGAAGTCGGTCAGCGGGTAACCGAGCCAGTAAGCGGGGTCATAACCAAGCAGGTCCCAGACGGCCGGGCTGACAAAAGTCATCGCCCGGTTCTCGCCGGCAACCACGATGATGTCCCGGATGCCGCCGAGCACGGTGTGCGCTCGGGCTCGGCCGCGCTTGGCGGCCCGCTCCCGGCGCAGCCTGAACGCGACCAGCCCGCCCAGACAGACGGCACAGATAACGAACAGAAGCAGATCATAGCGACGCTGCTCGGCCCGCGGATCAGCGAACAGGCGCGCGGTGGGCTGCCGGAAGATCGTCGTGTAGCCGGTCGTCCGCTGGCGGGCAGCGAAAGTAGTCACCTGTGCCGCGCCGCGGCCTGATGTCCATACCCGGACCGTGCCCGGAACCAGGCCCGTGAGCTCCGCCGGTGCCAGCAGACGCCGGCCCCGCGACGCCTGGTCCGAGGATGAGAGCGTGACGCCCATGGCATCAAGATCGCTGAATCCGCCGGGAGCACCGGCGAACGCGACAAGCTGCTCATTGCGCCGCTGGGTCACCGCCTCGTCGGCGACCTGTACCAATATCGCCCACGGCGGCCCAGCACCCACCGGCACAACCGTGGCCCGCACGATCCGGTCATCCAGCACGAACACGGGCGACACGGCCGCACGGCCAGCGAGCGCGGCAGACCAGGCCACACCAAGATCAGATATCGACAGCCGATGCCCCGCGGGAAACGCGGCCCCAGGCGTGCCCGCCGGGTCGACAAGGGCGACGAGCAGGCTCGGATCGCCAGCGGGCGTCAGTTGGAACTGCCGCAGCAGCAGCGCGTTGGAATCAGGCTGGCCCGGCCTGAACGACAAACGCTCGACCGCTGTCCGTAATTGTCCCGGATCATAAATATTCGACGCATTTTGGGCGATTCGTTCAACCAGTCGAGAACGGTCGGACAATCGCTCCCGTTCGGCCGCTCGCAGACCTGCTTTCCCTACCACCAAGACGAGCAGCGCAAGCAGCACGATCATCGCCAGGCCGGCGACCAACGGGACGAACCATCGCGGTCGCCCACGCTCGACCGTCCTACCAGCGAAGCCGAGTTGTCCACCGAACCAGGCGGGACGGCTGTCAGATACCGGACCTGTTCGAATGACCCTTACCCCTCGTGACAGCCAGTCGGATCAGCAGTCGGTCATAACAACGCAAGCAATATGCGAACAAGAAGCAGGGATTTTATCCAATTCCTACTTCCGTGTAATGATACAACGTCATGCCGTCACATACCCAGCGAGCACCCCGGTATCCACCTGATCCGTAACGGACAGTAACAAGGATGACAGTTGTCGAAACACGTCGATCCCCAAGCGCCGGCTGTCACATGCGACTACGCGATAGCGGTCCTACCTGCGGACCTGGCCGCTTCACCGCGGTGGACCACATCGTCGATCTTGTCCAACAGGCGCTCCCAGACCTGGCGCGGGAGATCGTGGCCCATTCCATCGATCTCCAGCAACTCCGCGGCCGGGACGGCGGCCGCGGTGAGACGCCCGCCGGCAACCGGAATGAGCGGGTCGTTCGTACCGTGCACGACCAGGGTCGGAATCGTCAGCTGGCCGAGCTCGGCCGTCCGGTCCTCGGCAACCAGGATGGCGATCAGCTGTCGCACCGGCCCCTGCGGGTCATACCCGCGGTCCCATGCCAGCCCGGCCCGCTCCCGCACCCACGCGCGGTCGTAGGGGAACTCTCCGGAGCCGATGACGCTGTACGCCTCCTCGGCTCCGTCCATGAACGCCTCGCGGTCCGCCGCAGCCGGGCGCAGCAAAGCGGCGGCCGCGGCCGGAGTCGGCCAGCTTTCCGCATGGTTGCCCGTGGTCGAGGAAGCCGACGTCAGACTGCGCACACGGCCGGGAAAGCGCAGCGCAAGCGTCTGGGCGATCATGCCGCCCATGGAAATCCCGAAAATGTGCGCGGACTCCCAGCCAAGAGCGTCCATCAGACCGGCGGCATCAGCCGCCATGTCCAAGAGCCGGTAGGGAACGACGCCGGCGTCCCCGGACAGCGCGGCCATAAGATCAGGTTGCCCCAGATGGCCGAAATGACTGGAAAGCCCGACGTCTCGGTTGTCGTAGACAACGACCTGGAAGCCCCGGCGCACCATCGCGCGGAGAAGATCAGGATGCCAGCCGACAAGCTGCTGGCCCAGCCCGCTGACGATGAGAAGCGGCAGGCCGCTGGGGTCACCGTGCAGCTCGTACGCGATTTCGATGCCATTGGCCTGAACCGTGCCCATAGACGGAAGGTAGCGAGCGGTCGCCGCTGACGCTCGCAATCCATCGAACTTCCACCAAAGGTCACCCATACGCACGCAATCGAGCACCCAGCCAGGACCCGAACAGTCGGGACCGAACAGCCGCCGATGAACGCCTCCTCGCCGATGGCGGACGTGACCATGACATCACCAGCAGACCTTCGGCTACCTTAAGTCAATCAGCTGATGCTCAACGTGATATTCGGGGGGACGAATATCGATGCTCTTCCCGACAATCGAGTTTGCCGCGTTCTTCACCGCGGTCATGGCGGGCTCCTGGCTACTGATGCCCCACCCGCGCCGATGGAAGCTCTTCATCCTGGGCGCGTCATACTTCTTCTACGCATATGCCGATAAACGGTTCGTTGTGCTCCTGATCGCCTCAACCGCCGTCAACCAGACGGCCGCACTCGCCCTGGCCCGCTGGCCGGACCGGCGCATCCTCACCGCGACGATCGCGTGCGATCTGAGCCTGCTCGGCTGGTTCAAGTATTATGGCTTCTTCGCTCTCTCGGTCGACCGGATGCTCAACCGCATCGGCCTGCCCGCGCCGCTCCCGCTGCTTCAGGTCGCGCTGCCGGTCGGCATCTCCTTCTTCACCTTTCAGGCGATGTCATACGCCATTGACGTCCAGCGTGGGCACATCCGCCCGGCGAAGACGATCGACTTCGCTGTTTACCAGGCCTTCTTCCCACATCTCGTGGCCGGGCCAATCGTGCGGGCCAGTGAGTTCATCCCCCAGCTGGCCACCCCGCGCGACCCGGGCCAGGTGCCGGTCACCCGAGCTGCCTTTCTGATCGTCGGCGGCCTGGTCAAGAAGACCGCGCTCGCGGATCTGCTTGCCACACAGATCATCGATCCGGTCTTCGACACCCCGAGCCAGCACTCGTCGCTGGAGGTACTGGTCGCGATCTACGGCTACGGCGTGCAGATCTACTGCGACTTCTCCGCCTATTCGGACATGGCCATCGGCATTGCCCTGCTGCTCGGCTTCAGCTTCCCGGACAACTTCGACCGCCCGTACACCGCGGCCAGCCTGCGCGAGTTCTGGCGACGGTGGCACATAACCCTTTCCCGCTGGTTGCGGGACTACGTCTACCTACCGCTGGGAGGCAACCGGCGCGGCCCTCGGCGCACCTACGCCAACCTCATGATCACGATGGTCATCGGCGGGCTGTGGCACGGAGCGGCCTGGACCTACGTCGGCTGGGGCGCTCTGCACGGGATCGGGCTGGCGGCAGAGCGCAGATGGACCGAGCATCGCCGGCCACCCGCTCACATGCCATCGCGGGGAGCACACCGCCCGATTGCTCCAGCGGGAGCGGCGACCAGCTCGACCAGCTCGACCAGCTCATGGCCGGAGGTGCCGCCGCCACGGACGCCGCCGGTGGACGGCGGCCGTCCCGAAGCCCGTATCGACGCCGAAGCCCATGCCCCGGCGACCACCATAACGATCTCCACGGCGACCGCCGCCACCGCCGTTGGATCGGCCGCCCGGACATCCCGGATACGTTCGGTCATGTGGCTGTGGCTCAGGCGCCTGGCCGTCTTCCATTTCGTCTGCGCGGCCTGGGTCCTGTTCCGTTCCCCCAGCCTCGGGGGCGCCATGGACATCTTCGTCCGGCTGCTGACGGGATCAGGACCGGCGCCCCTCGTGACGGGTACCGTCCTGTTCGCCATCGCCGCCGGGCTTCTCACCCAGCTCGTCCCGAAAAGCTGGCGGCTGCGCGCGGCGGACATTTTCGCTCAGCTCAGCGTCTTCGGCCAGGCCGTCGTCATCGCCGGGTGTGTCCTGGTCGCCCACGGAATTGTCGGCCGGCAGGATGTAGCGCCATTTATCTACTTCCGTTTCTGAGTGGTCGGCGCTGGCAGTCCTGCGCTGGCAGCCCTGCGGGGGCTGTTGGCTGCCAGGTGGATGCGTCGCGAGGCATCCGAAACACGCCGTAAACGATCCGCGGAGCCGCCGGAGGAGCGAGCAGAAACATGATCATATGTTCTCTGGCAGCCAGCCTCACAAGCGCCGGGGACAAAGCAGCAGCACAGTGGATGAAAGCAGCGGGCCGCACCGGTCAAGCGATGACGAAGAGCAGGTTCCAACCTTGTTGGGGGGCACGATGAGCGAGCTGGAGCCGATTCAGGAGCCGGCGGCCTGCGGGCACACGCACAGCGATCCGAAAATCCAGCTGAACACGGAGACAACCGCGCTGCTCCCCGGCACACGACATGCCGGGCGGATGGATGCCGATAACGCCCGCCGCCCGCCAGGGGCCGCGCCCGGCGGCACGGTGTCAGCCAGACAGGCATTCAGGCTTGTGGTCACCAGCCTCAGCCTGCTGCTCGTCCTCGACGCCGCCGGCATGGTCCATGCCGGCGAAGGCATGTCACCCGGGCTGATCCGCAGCATCGTGCTCGGCGTGGGGCGTCCGCTCGACCGGATCACCAACGTGGTCGGGCTCGACGCGATCCCCCGGGAACTCGCGTCGGCATTCGGCCATGGCGGGGCCTCCGCCAGTTCGTCGGAGCTGGCGGCCACCGACCCGACGGCTCCGCCACCACCCGTGCTGCAGGCTGGCACCGACAGCTCCGCCCACGCGGGTGCCGCCGAGCACGGTCTCCCGGCAGCGCGTCCATCCGCGATGCCCGCCGCGGCGAAACCCGGATCCGCTGGGCCGTCCCCCGCCGCGCCATCCGCCCCGGCTGACATGGCGATACCGCCGCGGCGCCATCCCGACGCCGCCAACCCGCTGCGTCTCCTCGTGACCGGAGACTCGCTGAGCGACAGTATCGGACCGTCAATCGTGCATGGCTCCAACGGGACCATCCACGCGGACACCGACACCCATGCCGGCACCGGCCTGGTGCGCCCGGATTTCTTCGACTGGGCCGTTCACGCCCGCGAGCAGGTCACCAACAGCGATCCAGAGGCGGTTGTGGTCGCCCTCGGCGGCAATGACGCACAGGGAATCACCCTGCCGGACGGCAGCACACTCGCGACCGGATCACCCCAGTGGCTGGCCGAGTACCGCCGACGGGCGATCGTGGTCATGCAGATCTGGTCAGCGCAGGGCAGGCGGCAAGTCTACTGGATGAGCCTGCCCCCGGCCCGCGAGCCCACCCTCAACGGCTATTACCGCCAGCTCGGGGACGCCGCCGCGGATGCCGCCCGGAGAGTTCCGGGCGTCCGTTTTGTCAACATCAACAACCGTATGTCAAACAATGGCGCCTATACCAGTTACCTCGCCGACGACAGCGGACAGACCGTGCTGGCCCGCTCCACCGATGGTGTGCATCTGACCCTTGATGGCGCCCGCATCGTCGCCAATATCTTCATAAAAGAGATCAACACCGACTGGCACATGATATCCTGAGACATCTTCCCGGGATGGCTACCCCTACCTGGAAGGCCCGATTATGGTGAACTCAGGTGCCTGTTTCAGAACCGGGGCCCATCGAGGTCCAGGCGAGCGGCCCGTACCGCCGACCGAGCCCGCTCCGCGATATCACGGCGAGGATTCACGGCATCCTCGCCGACATGACCAGAATTGTCCTGGAGCAACGTCTCGACCAGGTCAGCGGCCAGCACAACGATCTGGTCCGCAAGCGCATGGTCGGCCAGCCGCTGTGGGGTGACATCGGCCGGCGCGCCAGAGCCTGCCTGATGGCCCAGGTCCGCGAGGTCAGCGGCAAGAGCACGCACCCGATCGGCGCGGGTGCCCTGGAGAGCTGACCGCCGCCGCCAAGAGCCCGGCGTCCATCCGTGGATCCGGTCGTACAATCGGCTCACCTCCTGAACCAGATCCCCGGTGAACATGAGGTCCGTATCGGTCACGGACGAAGGTTATCCCGTAACAGCCGTGGCGGGTCTTGCCGTTGTCCGACTGGTGGTGCACGCTCCTTCCATGGTTCGTTGACCAGTGCGTACTGGAGGCATCAATGTCACAACAACGCTCCGAAGAGACCCACCACAGCCTTATCGAACGAATTCCCAGAATCACCGGACACGACGTCGGCCACTGGTTGGGATGCCTCGACCGCGGACCAGGCCTCCTGCGCTTCTCCGAACGCGTGAACTGGCTGCAGGATGAACATGGCCTTCCGCACTGCTATGCGGCGGCCGTCGTTCACGAGGCTGATCTGCGCCGACGGGCAATCCGTACATGACCGGCGGACTCGCCCGGTCCGGCCTGCCAGCGACCCAGCCGCCGCGCGGCGCCCGCGGCCAGATCCGCACCGCCTGTGCTTCTCCCTGGTTGCCGGACGCACGAAGAACCGCGAGCCCGTGACCTTTGGGCTGCTGAGTTCTACACGGCTCCCGCACCACCGCGCAGGGGGCGGCCGGGTCGCCAGTCACCGGAGTCAGATCGCCTTTCGCCAGGATGGCGAGTAACAGGCGCGGTGGCGTCAGGCCGTTTGAACGAGAATCAATCTATGGACATCGAAGCGGCGCGGGCCTACATCCGCGACAATCAGCACGCCGTTCTTGCGACGTTTCGCCGGGACAGTACCCTTCAAATGTCACCGGTCGTAGTCGGCGTGAGCACCGGTGGTGCACTCATCATAAGCAGCAGGGAAACGGCCTACAAGGTCCACAACCTGTACCGGGATCCACGCGCGACTTTGTGCGTATTCCCGGACGCCTTCTACGGACCGTGGGTTCAGGTGAGCGGCCGAGCGATGATCATCTCGCTGCCCGCGGCTATGGAGAGCCTCATCGACTACTATCGCTCACTGTCCGGTGAACATCCCGACTGGGACGACTACCGCGCCGCCATGATCCGCGACCAGCGCTGCGTGATCAGCATTGAGATCGACAGCGCCGGTCCCGACCACTCCGGCTAAGCGCGGAGTTTCGACAGCAGACGGAGCATCTCCAGGTACACCCAGACAAAGCCGACAATCAGGCCGAAAGCGGCCCGCCAGGATTCCTCGCGGGGCGCACCGCTGGCAATCGCCCGCTCGATGTAGTCGAAGTCGAGGATGAACTGGAGGCTCGCGACCACGAGCACAGCCACGCTGAAGAGGATGCCGAGCGGGGAGGCGTCATTGATGACCGGGAGATGGCTACCGGACACAGCTCTGATCACCAGGTCACTCAAGCCAAGCAAGATCACGCCAAGTAGTGACCCGTAGACAATCCGGGCCATTCGAGGCGTCGCTCGGAGCCGGCCGCTACGGTAGGCCACGAGCATCGCCACAAAAACGAGACCGGTTCCCAGCAGCGCCTGGAGCACGATACCGGAGTAGGCGTCCTCGAAGTACCGTGACACCGCGCCGACGAACAGACCTTCAAGCGCCGCAAAAACAACGATCAACGAAGGCCGGAGCCGCCGACTGAATGAAATCACGAAGGAGAGCGCAAGCGCGGCGAACATCGCCACGAACCCGACCATGGGGGCGGCCGGCGCGATGGCCCAACCGGCCACCCCGGTGATGGCGGTGACAGCGAACAGCCCCAGCGTGTGTATGACAACGTCGTCAACGGTCAGCCCGCTCGGTGCCCGGTACAGCCCAGCGAGTTGCTCCGGCGTCGGCGTCAGGGGGGCTCCCGCTCCTGGCAGCGGATGCCCACCGGCACCGTACTCGGGCACGGGCACGGGCGCCGGCTGCGGGTGCCGACCGGTGAACCCGCCCCGGCTGAACACCGGGTTTGACGAACGCATCTCTGCCATCAGGACACGACTCCTTCCACCACCCGCAGCCAGCCGGGCGCATAGATCGTAAGTGCCATCGAGATCAGCCGACCACGGCACACGCGGGCCAACCTGGTCGACAGACCTGTCCGAGGCAAGAGTAGAACGTTCCGTGCGGCCGCCGCGTTCCTCCTCCCGGTCCCGCGCGGTTACGCGGTTACGGGGAAGCGAATATCAGGCCTCCCCCGCGAGACCGCGGGGCTGCGAGGCCGCAAACCCGAAACCGGGGACATGAGCGCGTCACGCCAGCGGACCGCTGGGTATTCAGCTGAATAGCCTGATGGTATATCGGACTGTCGGGATGCCAGCCGGGATGATCCAGCCGCCATCCCGACAACCAGGTGCCGAGAGCACGCGAATGTGCCGGTGGTCGGAGTCGAACCGACACTCGAGCTGTTTTTAGGACAGCCTCCTCTGCCTGTTGGGATACACCGGCTGGACTACATCGGAGATGTTTCTACCACGCTACGTAGGATTTGTGAAAGAGACAACATGGAGAAAATGTACGGAGTGACTGAACCATCCCACCCCACGACACATCGTAACGATCACAACCAGTTTACCTACGTAAAGTTTGATGATCGTCACGCTATCGCACGCCCCCCAGCTGAAGGCGTCCGGAATTCCGGATCACGACGGAGCCGGTCAGCCCGAAGGGCGAGGCTACGGCGGATCACAGCGATACCCGTGGCCATGGAGATCGCCGGCTGGTGAAGTCGCGTGCCGCGAAAAGCGAAGGGCGCGCAACCACGCCCACGATCGCCCCCGGAGAGCCTCGGGCAGCGACTGAAGCCCGGCCGCGATCTCCGTTGATCACACAACCGTCCCGGCCCCGTGGCCAATACCAGCACTATCCCGGTATCCGCCCACCAGTCACATCTGATCGTTACTTAAAGTGACTTTTTAACCTAAAATCCGCTCACGAAAATGCCCGCTGTAGTCGTCTACAGCGGGCATTTGGTACTAATCTTCCATCGCGCAGGCGCAATGGCGGACCTGGTCGGCAGGTCACGCCACCGACGTTTCTCCGGACGGCTTGGCCGGCCCCACCGTCCGGGTGGCGGCGGGCTTGCGGCCACCCGTCACGGAAGCATTCGGCTCGCCGTGCCCGGCGCTCTTCGAGGAAAGGACCGGGGCTGACGCCGTGGACACCTGTGCCGCCGGCGCGGCGGACGGGCTCGCGGCCTCGCGGAACCCCGCTCGGGGATCGGCGAAGGCTCCCAGCGAAACGATCTCCCGTCGGAAGAACAGCGCGAGCGTCCAGTCGGCGAGCACCCGTGCCTTGCGGTTGAAGGTCGGCACTCGGCTGAGGTGGTAGGTGCGGTGCATCAACCACGCGGGCCAGCCACGCAGTTTCATCCCGTACACGTCCGCGACACCCTTGTGCAGGCCCAGCGACGCGACGCTGCCGGCGTAGCGATGCTCGTACGGCGCGATCGGTTCGCCCCGGAGATCGGCGAGAATGTTGTTTGCCAGGAGCCGAGCCTGACGAACCGCGTGTTGCGCCGACGGGCTGGTGGTCGCCCCCTCGCCCCTGGTGAGGTCAGGGACCGCGGCGCAGTCGCCCGCGGTCCAGGCCTGCTCAACGCCATCCACCTGAAGGAACGCCGTCGCCTTGATGCGGCCTCGCTCGTCCAGCGGCAGGTCGGTGTTGGCAAGCAGCGGGTGAGCCTTGACCCCGGCCGTCCAGATAATGGTCTCGGCGTCGAACTCCTCGCCGCTGTCAAGCACGACGTGTCCATCGACAAGACTTTTCACCCGGGTGTTGATTTTCATTTCAATACCGCGGTGCTCGAGCTGCTTCAGCGTGTACAGACCCATCGCCGGCGAAACCTCGGGCAGGACCCGGCCACTCGCCTCGACCATGACCCAACGCATATCCGACGGCGACAGCTCGGGATAGAATTTACAGGCGTCGCGCGCCATGTCCTCAAGCTCGGCGATCGCCTCAATACCCGCGAACCCACCGCCGATGAACACAAATGTAAGCGCTCGGCGCCTTAGCTGGGGGTCATTGCTGGACGCGGCGGAGTCCATCCGCTCGATGACCTTGTTTCGGATGTGGATCGCCTCGGCCACACTCTTGAAACCGATGCCCAGCTCCGCGAGACCGGGAATCGGCAGCGTCCGCGCGACAGACCCGGGACAGCCGACGAGGACGTCATAGTGAAGTTCGTAGGGTGTGCCCTGGTTCGGCGCGATGTACGCCCGTCGCTGGGCGTGGTTGAGGCCAGTCACACTGCCACTGACAACCCTGCAGCCATTCAGCACGCTACGTAGTGGTACAACGACATGACGCGGTTCGAGGTTGCCCGCCGCCGCCTCCGGCAAAAAAGGCTGATATGTCATGTACGAGTTGGGTTCGACCACCGTCACAGTCGCCTCGCCCTGACGAAGCCGCCGCTGAAGACGCAAAGCCGTGTACATACCGACGTAACCGCCGCCCACAACAAGGATGTGCGGAGGATGTCCAAAGCTCATACAAAAAAGGTACCCGTCGCCACGGTGCTATGCCTCCTGATACACGATCGGTACGGCAGGCAGCAGAGTGACATGCAACACGCAGAGATCAACATAGTGATACTTACGACGATCGTGGTTCAGTTAGAGGGCCCGGCAATAGGGACACGGCGTCGCGGGGCGGGGGCACGCGCCTCGCGTTATCACTCCCCATCCATCGGCGCGCGATGCGCGGGTGCCCCGGCTCGCCGGTCGCCACCAACATCTCCGGTGGCTCCCCGCGCCGCCTCGCGATGCACGCACCCCAGCCCCGCTCTTTGACCCACGCCCCTATTGCCGGGCGCTCTTATCATCAGCCGCCGGTCCCATGCCGGCCGTAGCCGCCGCTTTGCCGAGCACCGCGTCGAGCATCCCCGCCGTGACCCGTCCGGTGAACGTGTTCTGCTGGCTCGGGTGGTAGCAACCGAGGACAACCAACCCCTCCTCATGCGCGGCCTCGAGAACGACACGGCTGGCGTGTCCGAACACCGGCCGGGGCGACGGTACGGAGTAGCCTGCCCGCGCC
Organism: Protofrankia sp. Cj5; assembly: GCF_917627405.1. Taxonomy (NCBI): domain Bacteria; kingdom Bacillati; phylum Actinomycetota; class Actinomycetes; order Frankiales; family Frankiaceae; genus Protofrankia; species Protofrankia sp. Cj5. The sequence goes on along the minus strand of NZ_CAKJTO010000001.1, from coordinate 94,594 downwards.
AGCGCCGGCCACAGCGCCGTCCACGCGAAGCCGCCCAGCACCACGAGCACGCGCAGGGTGGGTCGCAATAACGCGAGCTCCTGGACGAGCCAGGAGCGGCAGGTGTCCCGCTCGGCTGTGGTCGGCTTGTTCGCCGGTGGCGCGCAGCGGACCGCGGCCGCGATACGGGTGGCGACAAGACGCTGACCGTCACCGGCCGATATCGACGTTGGCAGCCGCGCCAGCCCGGCCCGGTGCAGGGATGCGAACAACCAGTCGCCGCTGCGGTCTCCGGTGAATGTCCGTCCGGTACGGTTGCCGCCGTGCGCCGCCGGTGCCAGCCCCACGATGAGCACCCGGGCGTCGGCCGGACCGAATGAGGGCACCGGCCGGCCCCAGTAACGCTCATGGGCGAAGGCAGCCCGCCGTTCCCGCGCGACCTCCTCGCGCCAGCCGACCAGGCGGGGGCAGGCTCGGCACACCGACATACGGGCGTCCAGCTCGGCCGTGTCACCCGCGCTGGCGGCCAGCCGTTCGACATCGGCCGCGGTGACCGCCACCGCGGTCGCATCCGACGCGGGATCATCCGGCCAGCCCGAACCGGGCAGCACCGGCCGGCGATCATCGACCGCATGAACATCGCTCCTGTCAGCACGGATCCCGTCCACGCTGACAACCGTAGAGGTGCTCAGCCAAGCAGCGAGAAGGCGATGCCGTCGAGGATGTCATGCTCACTGGCGATCACCTCGGCGGCGCCGACCCGCTCGATCAGCGTGCGCAGCACCAACGCCCCCGCGACGATCACGTCAACCCGGCCGGGATGCATCACCGGGAGCGCGGCCCGCTGCGCGTGCGACATCGCCGCGAGCCGGCCGGCCACAGCGGCAACGTCCGCGGCCGCGGTCGCCGACAGGTGGATGCGGCCCGGGTCGTAACCGGGCAGATCGGCGGCAAGAGCGGCCACCGTCGTGACTGTTCCGGCCACCCCGACGAGCGTCGCGGCCGAACGGATCGGCACGGTCCGCTCAGCCAGGTCGAATGCGGCGTGGGCGTCGGCTGCCACGGAGGCAAGTTGCGCGGCTGTGGGCGGATCGTCGTGCAGGTGCCGCTCGGCCAGCCGGACGCACCCGACGTTCACCGACCTCGCCGCATGCACGTTTTCGGCGTCACCCAAGACCAGCTCCGTCGAGCCACCACCGATGTCGGCCACCAGGAACGGCTCGGGGTACCCACGCAGCTCCCGAGTGGCACCGGCGTAGGACAGCGCGGCCTCCTCCTCGCCGGTGATCACCTCAGGGTCGACGCCGAGAATCGAACGCACGCCGGCCACCAGCACATCCTGGTTGCGGGCGTCCCGGGTCGCACTGGTGGCCACCATCCGGACCTTGACAGCGCCCAGTCTGTCGATCTCCTTGGCATAGTCACGTAACGCCGTGAACGTCCGTTCCAGCGCGTCGGGCGCCAATTCACCGGTCCGGTCGACCCCGGCTCCCAGCCGAACGATCTCCATCCGGCGGGTCAGATCGCGCAGGAGCGGAGCGGTCCGCCCCACCAAGGGCTGCCCGGCTGCCAGGTGACCATCCGCCGGCTGACCGGCTGCCGCGGGCATGGTGCCCGCATCGCTGACCGCCTCCGCGACCAGCAGCCGGATCGAATTGGTACCGCAGTCAACCGCGGCCACGCGGGTCATGTCGATCAGACCTCTCGTTCGGTGGTGGGGCTGGTGCCGACAGCGACGCATGGGCCGCGGGCGCCCCAGTCCACCAGCAGTTCCAGCGCCTCGTCCCCGAACGGGTTGATTCCCGAACCAGCCGCCAGACTATGCGCGACCAGTACGTGCAGGCATTTCACCCTGGTCGGCATGCCACCGGCACTCACCATGCCGGGCAGTTCGGCAAGGGCGGCCCGGCGGGCCAGATAGTCCCGGTGCGCGTCGTCGTAGCGACAGGCAAGATCCCCGCCGCGGGCACGGTCGGCGGCGAGCCGCTCGGTCATCTCCCGCATCAGCCCGGACGCCTCCAGCCGCCCGATCGCCGACGCCGCTCGCGGGCAGGTCAGGTAGTACAGCGTCGGGAACGGCGTGCCGTCGTCCAATCTCGGCCAGGTCTCGACCACGTCGGGCAGGCCGCAGGAGCAACGATGGGCAACCCGGTGCATCGCCCGGGGCGGCCGGCCGAGCTGACACGCCACAACCGCGCAATCCTCGGGGCCGACGAGATCGTCACTCATCGTGACGCAGCCAGGGAGGTCTGCGTCGGCTGGCGGGAATCCGGCTGGCCAAGGCCGGTCCGCGCACCCGTCGCGGGCTGCCCCGCGGCGGCGGCGCCCGCGGACGGCGCCGCCGACGGGGATATCGCAGCCGGTGCCAGATAGACCTTCTCCCCCGGCTGCGTGAAGTGCAGCCTCATCCGGGCCTCATCCCGAGTCCATTCAGGATCATCGTAACCAGCCACCGCGGTCTTCAGAGCCTCCACCCGTTTGCGCTGCTCAGCGTTTTGCGCGGCCAGTTCGTTGAGCTGGCTCTGCTGCTGGAGATACAGCCGCAACGGATAGGCGAGGGTCAGTATGAGCACGCAGATCACCACCACCAGCAGGGTCATACGGGTGGTCAAGGCGCTACGGCGCGCTTCTGGCATCAGCGTGCGGTCGACGACCAGCGCGGGAAGGCGGCGGCACCGCCATAGCGGGCGGCGTCGTCGAGCCCCTCCTCGATGCGCAGCAGCTGGTTGTACTTGGCGACCCGCTCGCTGCGCGCCGGGGCGCCCGTCTTGATCTGCCCGGCGTCGACGGCCACCGCGAGATCCGCGATGGTCGTGTCCTCGGTCTCACCGGAACGGTGCGAGATCATGCAGCGGTAGCCGTTGCGATGCGCAAGCGAGACCGCGTCCAGCGTCTCGGTGAGAGTGCCGATCTGGTTGACCTTGACCAGCAACGCGTTCCCGGCTTTGTCCGCGATACCCCGCGCAAGCCGCTGCGGATTGGTGACGAACAAGTCGTCACCGACGAGCTGTACCGCGTCGCCGAGCCGGGCTGTGAGCCGCACCCAGCCGCTCCAGTCGTCCTCAGCGAGTGGATCCTCGATCGACACGATCGGGTAGGCCGCGACCAGTTCGGCGTAGTAGTCGCTGAGCTCCTCGGCGGTGCGCGTCGCTCCCTCGAACTGGTAGGAGCCGTCGGCGAAGAACTCGGTCGAGGCCACGTCCAAGGCAAGGGCGATGTCCTCCCCCGGCCGGAATCCCGCCTTGTCGATGGCCGCCACAAGCAGGTCGAGCGCGGCCCGGTTGGTGGGCAGGTTCGGGGCGAAACCGCCTTCGTCACCGACAGCGGTCGCCAGCCCCTGGGCCTTGAGCACGCCCTTGAGCGCCTGATATGTCTCGGCGCCCCAGCGCAGCGCCTCGGCAAAGGTCGACGCCCCGATCGGGGCAATCATGAACTCCTGGATGTCGACGTTTGTATCGGCGTGTGCGCCGCCGTTGACAACGTTCATCATCGGTACCGGCAGCAGATGCGCGCCGGGACCACCGAGATAGCGGTACAGCGGCAGGTCCGACGCTTTCGCGGCGGCCCTCGCGACCGCGAGGCTCACCCCGAGGATGGCGTTCGCCCCCAGACCGGACTTGTCCGGCGTAGCGTCCAGATCCAGCAGCGTCAGGTCGAGAATGCGCTGCTCGGTGGCTTCGAGGCCCACGATCTCGGGCCCGATGCGGTCAATGACACCGGCTACCGCCTTCCCCACGCCCTTACCGCCGTAACGGGTGTCGCCGTCACGCAGTTCGACCGCCTCGAAGGCGCCGGTGCTCGCGCCACTGGGTACGGCGGCACGGCCGAGAGTGCCGTCATCCAAGACGACTTCGACCTCGACGGTGGGGTTGCCACGCGAGTCAAGAATCTCGCGGGCGCCTACGGCCTCGATGGACGGCACGGGTTTCGACCTCCGGAGTAACGCAGCCGACGGGAACTATGGCGAGTGTGGCGCTTATGGCCTCGGAGCCTCCGAGTGCGCACACGTCATGATCACACACTTCGGCCCAGCAGGATGGACATCAGCGACGACGGACAACAACAACACTGACAAGTACAGCCCGGCCGAGACTATCGCCAGCACGGCCCGTGCCACCCAGGTTCGGCACGCCACGCCGAAAGGTTCGGGATCCGGTCATGGCGGGCATACCCCGGCACCCGATGCCGCATCAAGGTGATCTAGAGGAAAGCTGCCCGTACGGGTGCGCCGAAGGCCGTCAGCTGAGCCGGCCGATCGGCGGCATCAGCAGCGGACCGCCCAGCGGCAGCCCGGCCCGTGCCGCGGCCGCCGCCAGCGGGCCCCAACCACCGGTGAACGCCGTGTCCGCGAACAACGCCGGCCCCCCGAACACAGCCGCCGCGGCGGACACAGCGGACGAGGCAAGGCCACCGACGAGAGAACCGGCCGGACGCGCCCCCATCCCACCCATAACGCCCGCTCCGGCGGCGGCATCCTCGCTCGACCGTGCCGAGCGCACCCTGTCGACCAGGCCGAACCTCGGCAGGACACGCAGCCGCGGGGTGTCCGCCCCTGGCCGGCCGGCCTTCTCCCAGGCCAGCTCGCAGGCGCGGGAGAAACCTCCCAGTTCGTCCACGAGGCCGCGCTCGCGGGCGTCAGTGCCGGTCCACACCCGACCGCGGGCGACCTCGTGCACCTCCTGGAACGACATGCCCCGGCCGGCGGCGACCTTGGTGACAAAATCGTCGTACACCCGGTCGAGGAACTCCTCCAGCTTCTCCCGCTCGGCCGGACTGAACGCGCGCCGCGGCGAGGTCATCAGCGCGTTCTCCCCCTCGGCGACCGCGCCGAAACGCACCCCCACCTTGTCCAGGAGCGCACGGACGACCTGTTTGCCGCCGAACACCCCGATCGAACCGGTGAGGGTCCCCGGGTTCGCCACGATCACGTCCGCGCCAAGCGCGACGAAGTACCCACCAGACGCGGCAACCGAACCCATCGACACCACGACCGGACGGCCGGTCGCCTGGAACCGTTCAACCTCCCGGCGAATCAGGTCGGAAGCCACATACGAGCCGCCGGGGCTGTCGACGCGAAACACGGCCGCAGCGACATCGTCGTCCCGGCCGGCGGCGCGGAAAGCCGCGGTGAGCGCGTCGGCCGTCATGACGGGACCCGCCAGCGGCGACCGGCCCGGATGGCCGAGGACCACCGGCCCGGTCCCATGGATGACCGCGATCACCCGGCGCCGCTCGGAGCGCGCCGCGCCGAGCGCGGGGACGCGCGGCCGGGAGGCCTCCCGCCGCAGCGACACGCGGCGGTAATGGGACAGGTACTGGAGCGTCACGCCGTCGTCCCGGTCAGCACCGCTCTCATCAGCACCGCTCTCATCAGCACCGCTCTCGGCAGCACCGCTCTCGGCAGCACCGCTCTCGGCAGTGCTGGGACCCGGACTGGGCGCGGCGCCGGTCCCGGCCTGGCGGGCGTGGGCCTTGGCCGCGGCGTACACCTCGTCCCGGTAACCCAGCCGATCGACGAGGCCCGCCTCCCGGGCCTGCGCACCGGACAGCGGCGCGCTGTCGATCAGTTCGCGGACCCGGTCCGGCGGCAGGGCGCGCCCAGCGGCGATGCCATCAATGATCATAGACAGGCTGGAGGCGACGATCCGGCCGCTCGCCTCACGATGCGCGTCGGTGAAATCACGCTCGACGAACGTGTTGACGGCGTTCTTGTACTCGTGGCGTTGGCCGACCTGGATCTCTATCCCGAGCCGGTCCAGGGCGTCGCGCAGGAACGGCGTTTCCAGCGCCACGCCGGTAGCGCCCAGCTCCCCCGGCGGCGCGAGCCAGATCTCGTCGAAGGCGGACGCGAGGTAGTACGGGATGGTCCCGCCGCCGAACTCGCCGAACGCGTCCGCATAGGCAAAGGCCCTGCCACCGGCCGCGCGAAAGGCGAGCACCGCGTCACGGATCTCCTGGGCGCGCGCAAGCGGCATCCCGCAGGGAGCGATCCGCGCGATGAGCGTGGACGCGCGGTCATCCGAACCCGCCCGGCGCAGTCCGTCCACCATGGCGCGCAACGTTGGCTGGCGGCGCGCCAACGCCGCGGCCAGCGGGTCGGCGGGTATCCCCTCGAGCGGATCGACGGTCAGATCAAGCTCAAGGACGATCGGCTCGAACCGTCGTGCGTACAGGCGGTGGATGCTTGCCAGCGCCTGTCGCGGAGTGCCTTCTGCCATGGAACGAGGCTACGCGCGACAGTCCGCCCCGTTCCGCCCGCATCGGTCCGATGCATCACCAACAGCGACCATCGTCCTGTTTTCTGAGCATGACCCGCCTTTCACCGACGGACACCGACGGACACCGACAAACACCGACAAACACCGACAAACACCGACAAACACCGATGACAATGCGCGGCCGGAAGCCCAGCGGCCCGAACGAGCAAGGGGCCGCTGGCCGAGTCGGTCAGCGTGCGGCGCCGGGTGGGATCTCGCCCGCGGACAGCCAGTGGGCGCGCCAGGAGTCCGCGCCCGCGGCCCGCGGGTCCGCACCGGCGGCGCGGATGGCCTCCTCGGTAGCGGCGAGGGTGTCCCGGAACCGGCGGGCAGCGGCCCGCAGCGCCGCCTCCGGATCGACGCCGGCCTGCCGGGCCAGTGCCACCGCGGCGAACAGCAGGTCACCCACGGTCCGCTCCGCCGCGGCGGCGGGTACGTCCACGGCGGCGGGCAGGTCCACCGGAACGAGCAGCCCGGCGATGACCTCGGCCGGCGACGACAGCCGACCCGCGCCGAGCACAACGTCCTCGGGTACCCCGACCTTCACCGCACGCTTCTGCAGCTTCGCGGCCAGCGCCAGCGACGGCTGGGACAGCGGGACGCCCTCGGTGACCGACCGGCGGCCCTTCTCAGCATCCTTGATTATGTCCCAGTTCGTCTCGACCGCGGCGGGGCCGTCCACCGTCACCGATCCGAAGACATGGGGATGACGCCGGACGAGCTTCTCCGTGAGCCCAGCGGCCACGTCGTCGATGTCCCAGGCCATCGCGCGGCCGCCGATCCCAGCTCCGTCACCGGCAGCTCCGTCACCGGCGGCTCTGCCAGCGGGGACGCTGACGCCCGCGGGAACACCCATGCCGTCGCCCTCGGCGGCGATCCGGGCATGGAACAGCACCTGCATGAGTACGTCGCCAAGCTCCTCGCGCAGCTCGGCGTGGTTGCCGTCCTCGATTGCCTGGAACGCCTCGTAGGCCTCCTCCAGCAGGTAGGACGCAAGCGAGGTGTGGGTCTGCGCCGCGTCCCACGGGCAGCCGCCGGGTGAGCGCAGCTGGTCCATCACGGCAACGGCGTCCAGGAGCTTCGCCCCGCGCAGGTCATGTGAGCCCTCGACGACGGACACGGCGAGGCCGGGGCCTGCCGCGGCCTCGAGCGCGGCCAGCGTCTCCCGCTCGCGAACCAGGTCCGCCTCGCCGGCCGCTCCCGGGCCGCCGGTCGGGGCGGCCAGCCACACCACCGGCCGGGACGAGTCGGCGCGGGCCCGGCCACACAGCTCCTCGACAACGGCGGACACATCCGGACCCGCCAGAACCTCGACCGGTACGCCGGCCGCGGCGAGCGCGTCGCGCTGCGGATGCGCCGCCAGCCCGCAGTGGACGGCGGAGGCCGCCCGCAGCAGGTCCCACGCGGCCACGCCCAACAACCCGGGCGCGACCCGCGGGCTGGTCACAAGGACGACGATTCTCGCCGTCATGACCGACGGGCCATCATGCGGCTCACTGGGCCATCGCGCCTGTCCGGCCCAACGGCTCCGGCGCGGGGGTGGTCGCGACCGAGCCAGCGGCGGCGAGCACCGTCAGCTGGGATGGCGACCAGACACCGAACCTGGGATTGATCGAAATGTTCACCCGTTGCGAAATCTGGCGGAGCTGCGCTTCCACGGCCGCGGCCCGCTCCGTGGAGAGCAGCCGAGTGAGGAACGGCTTGGCCTGGTCGAAGCTCAGTGGGAGGGAGCCGAACTGGGCGACGGACTGATCATAGGCCTCGCGGGCAGCTGTGTCGGAGGCGAGGGCGTTCGGCGCGAGACGGTCCGCGAGCGCGAGGTCAAGAGCCCTGGCGCGGACCAGCATCTGTAGATCCTCACGAGCGAACCCGCTCTGGGCCACCGCCTTTTCGAAACCCGCGACGCTGCCGTACCGCAGCACCCCGAAGGTCTGGTAATAGGCGTCAACGTCCTGGCCGGTGACCGTCACCCCGAGCTGGCGGGCCCGCTGTTCGGCGAGGCTGGTCTGGACAAGCTCGGTGAGCACCTGCCGCTGAAGATCACTGCGTTCGATCGGCGCGGCGCTCTGCCCGGTCTGCGCGTCCTGGGCGGGGCCAACCGCCTGGACGGCGGCCATGCCGCGGTCGACGATCCCGCGCAGGGTCGATGTCTGGATCATCTCGTCGCCTACCTGCGCGGCAGACCCCGCGTGCGTGGTACAGGCGGATGAGGTCACAACGACCAGCGCGACGCTGACCAGAACACGGCGGACGGCAGAGCGGGTCTTCACGGCTGTGACCGTATCGGCTTACCGTCTGCCGCGCACACGCCGCCCCCGGGAAAAGTCCTGCCCGGCAACGCGAGAAAAATCAGCGGGGCGCGGCGGCGGCCGCCGCGACGGAATCACCGACGACCGCATCCAGCACACCCGCGGCCCAGACGAGGACGGCGCGGTCGCGCAACGGCCGGGCACCGATCCGCGGGGATTCCGCCGGTGCCGGCACCAGAATGGTGCGCACCGCCTGCTTGACCACGGACCCCTTGTACAGGCGCTGCACACGCATGGCCTGGCTTTCGCGCAGCTCCAGCGGAGCGAACCGCACCTGGCGGCCCTGCACGGTGATCTCGGTAACGCCGTAACGACGGGCAAGCACGCGCAGCGACGCCACCGCAAGCAGATTCTCCGCGGGCTCTGGCAGCGCGCCGAACCGGTCGAGCAGTTCGGCGCGCACCTCGGCGATGTCGTCATCACCCGCGGCACCGGCCAGCCGTCGGTAGGCGTCCAGGCGCAGCCGTTCGCTGGGAACATAGTCGTGCGGGAGACTCGCGTTCACCGGGAGCTCCACCTTGACGTCGGGCAGCTCCTCGACCGCCGTCCCCTTGAAATCCGCGACAGCCTCGCCGACCATCCGCACATAGAGGTCGAACCCGACCGAGGCGATATGCCCGGATTGTTCGCCGCCGAGCAGGTTACCCGCTCCGCGTATTTCCAGATCCTTCATGGCGACGGCCATGCCAGCGCCGAGGTCGGTGTGCTGGGCGATGGTGACAAGCCGGTCGTGCGCGGTTTCGGTAAGTGGTTTGTCCGGCGGGTAGAGAAAATACGCATAAGCGCGTTCCCGGCCGCGGCCGACACGTCCCCGCAACTGGTGCAGCTGGGAGAGGCCGAACACGTCGGCACGTTCCACGATGAGGGTGTTGGCATTGGAGATGTCAAGCCCGGATTCGACGATCGTGGTACAGACGAGGACGTCGAACTGCTTTTCCCAGAACGCGACCATGACCTGCTCGAGGGCGTCCTCGCCCATCTGGCCGTGGGCCGTGGCGATACGCGCCTCCGGGACAAGCTCGCGCAGCCTCGCCGCGGCCCTGTCAATCGACTCCACCCGGTTGTGGATGAAGAAGACCTGGCCCTCCCGCAGCAGCTCACGCCGGATCGCGGCGGTGACCTGCCGGCTGTCACTCGGGCCGACAAAGGTGAGTACCGGGTGCCGCTCCTCCGGCGGGGTGTCAATCGTCGACAGCTCCCGGATCCCGGTGATCGACATCTCCAGCGTCCGAGGGATCGGGGTGGCGCTCATGGTGAGCACGTCCACCGCGGTCCGCATTTTCTTCAGGTATTCCTTGTGCTCGACGCCGAACCGTTGTTCCTCGTCGATTATCACCAGGCCTAGATCTTTGAAGTGAGACGCGGAGGACAGCAGCCGGTGAGTCCCGATCACCACGTCGACACCGCCCTTGGCGAGTCCTTCCAGCACGGCCTTCTGCTCGGCCGCGGAATTGAACCGCGACATCGCACGGACGGTCACCGGAAATGCCGCATACCGCTCGGAAAACGTCTGGAAATGCTGTTGGACGAGCAGCGTGGTGGGGACGAGAACGGCAACCTGTTTGCCGTCCTGTACCGCCTTGAACGCGGCCCGCACCGCGATCTCCGTCTTACCGTAGCCGACATCGCCGCAGATGACCCGGTCCATGGGGACGGGTTTACACATGTCGGCCTTCACCTCCTCGATGGCCGAAAGCTGGTCGGGAGTCTCCCGGAAGGGGAAGGCATCCTCCAGCTCCCGCTGCCACGGGGTGTCCGGTCCGTAGGCGTATCCCGGCGCGGCCATCCGTGCGCTGTACAGCCGGATCAGCTCGCCAGCGATCTCCTTGACGGCCTTGCGGGCGCGTCCCTTGCGCTTGGCCCAGTCCGCGCCGCCGATGCGGTCAAGGCTCGGGCCCTCGCCACCGACATAACGGGTGACCTGTTCGAGCTGGTCGGTCGGGACGTAGAGGCGGTCGCCCTTGGCGTACTCTAGGACGAGGTACTCCCGGGTCGCGCCGGCAACGGTCCGGGTGACCATCTCGACGTAGCGGCCGACCCCGTGGGCGTCGTGGACGACCAGGTCACCGGAACGCAGTGCCAGCGGGTCGATGCCCTTGCGGCGGCGGTGCGGCATCCGGCGCATGTCCTTGGTGGTCACGCCCCGCTGGCCGGCGAGATCCGCCTCGGTCAGGACGGCGAGGCCAAGCAGGTCGCTGGTGAAGCCGGTCCCCAGCTGGCCGCAGGTGACCGTGGCGACACCGCGGGACAGCCTGGCCTCCTCGCTGAGGCGGGCGCCGAGATCAGCGTCCCGCAACAGCTCGACCAGCCGCTGGGCCGGCCCGTGCCCCTCCGTGATAAGCAGGACGCGCCAGGAGTCCGCCAGCCAGCCCTTGATATCCGCGAGCGCGCGCGCGGTGTCACCGTGGTAAGCGGTCGCCGGGCGCAGGCTGGAGACCACCGAGTTCTCGTCGAGATCCTCCTCGCTGGCAACGCCTTCTGACCGGTCGCCAGCCGCGAACCGATCGCCACCGGTTGCGGCCGTGGCCGAAGCCACGGCCGAGGCGCCGGCGTTGAACGGGCTGACCGACCACCACGGCAGCCCGATCTCGGCGGCACGCTGACGGACCTGCGCGATCGAGCGGTAGGCAGCCGCGCTGAGGTCGATCGGGGCGCTGCCGCCGAGCGCCGCCGTGCTCCAGGACGCATCCAGGAACTCCTGGCTCGTCCGCACCAGCTCGGCGGCGCGGGTGCGGATCCGTTCCGGGTCGCACACCAGCACGTGCGTTCCAGCGGGCAGTTCGTCGAGCATCAGCACCATCCGGTCGGACAGCACCGGCGCGAGCGCCTCCATGCCATCCACCGGAGTACCGTCCGCGATCTTGTCAAGGATGTCGACGAGCTCGGGGTGCGTGCCCGCCAGTTCCCGGGCGCGGGCCCGGACCTCCGGCGTGAGCAGCAGCTCCCGACATGGCGGCGCGAACAGCTGACGGCGGCCGCCCTCGGCGGTGTCCGCAGTGTCGGTCAGTGCCCGCTGATCCGCCACGGAGAACGCCCGGATGTCCTCGACCTCGTCGCCGAAGAACTCAACCCGTAGCGGATGTTCCTCTGTGGGCGGGAAAATGTCGAGGATGCCGCCACGGACCGCGATTTCGCCACGCCGCTCCACCAGATCGACCCGGTGGTAGGCGATCCCGACCAGCTTTTCCACCACGCCGCTCGGGTCAGCGCTGTCACCGACCCGCAGCGACACCGGTTCCAGGTCGCCGAGCCCGGCGACCTGCGGCTGCAAAACGGCACGGACCGGCGCGACCACGACCGACAGCGGCGGCAGGCCGGTGCTGTACGGGTGCGCCAAGCGGCGCAGCACGGCAAGCCGGAGCCCGACCGTATCGGCCCGCGGGGACAACCGTTCGTGCGGCAGGGTCTCCCAGCTGGGGAAGACCGCGACCGTGGCCGGGTCGATCATGCTCGACAGCGCGGCGGCAAGATCCTCCGCTTCCCGGTCGGTCGCGGTCAGCGCCAGCACCGTCCGGCCGCCCCGGGTGGCGAGCGCGGCGGCGGCGAACGGCCGCAGGGCGGCCGGAGCCGACAGGTCAAGCCGGAGGTCACCGACCGAGGCAAGCGCTCGGGCCAGGGCCGGATCAGCACCCGGACTGCTGGTCAGGACGTCCAACAGCGGGGCGAGGGTCATAGGTGCGTCCCGAGCCTCTCGAAGAACGGCGCAATCTACGGACGGACACGACGTCGCGAACCCGGTCGCCGACGGCGTACCGGAGATCTCCCACAAACACCCCGCGACGCCGGCACGCGAGGTGTTATGCCCAACCTTACGCGTCGGGCGCCCCGGCCCGCCGTGCGGCCCGGTCCCTGCCCGCAGGCGGCGGCCGCGCCAGGCCCCCGCAAGCCCCTCCCGGGGCCGGAGGTTGCCTCCCGTGGGTACCGCGTCACCACAGGCGCTGGTACTCGCGGGCAGCCAGCGGGCTCATCGTCGGGTTGATCAATGCCGACCGGACATCGCCGGCCCGGTCCTCGTTGGAGTAAGCCTCATAGGCGAGCATGTCGGCATTACTGACGAACAGCTTGTGCATTTTCGCCACAAACAGGGTGTTGTCGCCACCGGCCTGACCAAGCGCCCCGGCCTTCGTTCCCTCCTTCGCCACCACACCCCACTCCGGCACTGAAAACAGCTTGTTGTGCAGCCGGGCGAAACGGATCGCCCGGCATAACCCGTCCAGACCATCGCACTGAGCGTCAAAAGTTGCCGAATCCACGCTCGGCGGATACTGATCGTAGATATCAATGCCGATGACGTCGACGTAGGCGTCCCCGGGATACAGCTCGAACGCGTCGACCGTCCCGACCGATCCGTGCGCGCCGAAGTTCCAGTCGAGACGAACCCGCGGGTCGGCCCGGCGGATCGCGGCTGCGGCGTTGCGGTAGCACCTGATCCATAACGCCGGGTTGGACGCGGACCACGCGAACCGCGTGCCGTTGAACTCCCATCCCAGCCGGACGAACGAACTGCCGCGGCCCTCGGCCACGAGCCAGCGCCCGAAATCGCGCCAGTAGCCGTCGTACCCGCCCGCGGCACAGTCCGCCAGGTTGCCCCGGTCCGGTCCGGACTCCGGGAACAGCGGCTGGCTGATGACCCACGTGCCGGAAAAGCCCGCGAAGTGGGCGCGGTCGTTCCCGATCCACGGCCGGACGATTGTCCGCCAGCCTGACCGATCGGTGTAGGTGACCACCACATCGTTGGGTCGCCCGCGAAAGCCCGCCCAGGCGTCCGCCTCGGCAAGCGTCCCGGCGGCCACGCCGCTTGGGAAGCGCCCCGCATGAGATGCCGGCGCGACCCGCGGTATCCCCGCCGCGGCCGTCTCGCCACCGACGGCAGCGGCGCCCACGGACGCATCCGCTGTGGCCATTGCCGTGGCCACTACCGTGGGAATGCCGTCCATACCGCCGCCGGGCACCAGCGGTGGGGCTGGCGGGCCTGCTCCGGTCTGGTTCGCTCCAACCGGAGTCAGCCGCCAGGCGATCAACGCGAGAAGCACGGCGATGACGATGCCCGTGCCGGGCAGCAGCCGGCGGCCCCAGCGAGCACGGCGCGGTCCCGATCGCGCTGGCCCCGCCGCCCCGACACGCTGTCGGCCAAGGCGCCGCACTCAGCCACCCCCCATACCGCCGGGCCACCGGGCCCTCGGGCGTATGAAAAAATCACGACCGCACACCCCCAACCATGCAAGGATCTTCGATGGCACGGCCGCGGAGCACCAAAGATCGGCACGGCTGACGTAAACCAGCCGCGATCTCGGATACCCCGACGAACTGTAACGAAGGAGATCCGACCGGCGGCGGGCAGTCCAACCGAACCCGCCCCTACCGATACCCACAATGATCATGGGAACCGGCCGCACAGACATCCGAGCACCCGCCCGGCCCGCCCCAGCGAGCGCCGCCAGGAATGCGGCCCACTCCGCGGGGGAACAACCTGTCACGTTCCATCCTGGCCGGGTCAGCTGATTAGCCATGGGAGTTAGCCATGGGAGACGAAGAAAATCATGATGGCGGGCACCAGGCCCGCCGAAAAAAGACAACAAGCAATAAATCTTCCCATACCGGATCTACCAGTCGTCATTCTGTGCGGTGGCATGGGAGCCAGCTTGCGCGAGACGTTCGAAACACGCCCTGGCCGCATGCCGCGCTCCCCTGGCGAGGCGAGCCATGATGGCGGGGCACGGGCTGTCGGGACACGCCTGTACGATCTGGTCGCCGAACTCACTCCCATGATGCGCAGCATCACCGGCGACGGCGTCCGCAAGACGCTGGCAACGGTCCGCGGAGCCCTCGAACCGGCGGTTCCCTTCGCCGTGCGCGAGGTGCCCACCGGGACACCGGTACTCGACTGGACGGTACCGAAGGAGTGGAACGTCTCGCAGGCCTGGCTGGCCGGCCCGGACGGCCAGCGCGTCCTCGACGCCGCGGACAACCCGCTGCACCTGCTTAACTACAGCATACCCACGCACACCCGGCTGTCTCTGCCTGACCTGCTACCGCACCTGCACTCCCTGCCCGACCACCCCGACTGGGTGCCCTACCGCACCTCCTATTACCACGAGGCCTGGGGGTTCTGCCTGAGCGACCGGCAGCGCCGCGAGCTGCCGGACGGTGAGTACGAGGTACATATCGACACGACGCTCACCGACGGCTCGCTGACCTTCGCCGAGATTGCGCTGCCCGGCAGCAGCCCGCGGGAATTTCTTGTCACCACTCATGTCTGCCACCCCGGCATGGCCAACGACAACGCCTCCGGCATCGCCACGGCCACACTGCTTGCCGCGGCGCTCGCGGACCGGCCCCGGCGGCTGAGCTACCGGTTCCTGTTCATTCCCGGAACAATCGGGGCAATCACCTGGCTTGCCCACAACCGTGAGAGCGTCGACGGTATCGAGCACGGCCTCGTGCTGACCGGGCTCGGCGACCGTGGGCAGCCGACATACAAACGCAGCCGGCGCGGTGACGCCGGCATCGACCGGGCCGTGACGCGGGCGCTGAAGGAAACAGGCCGGCCGTACAACGTGATCGATTTCTCGCCCTACGGCTATGACGAGCGCCAGTTCTGCTCCCCTGGTTTCAATCTGCCGGTGGGTCGATTCGGCCGCAGCCCACATGGCACGTACGCGGAGTATCACACGTCCGCCGACAATCTGGGCTTCGTGACAGCCACAGGTCTCAACGACTCCTTTGCAATCATCCTGCGCACGATCGAGATCTGTGAACGGGACCGGACCTGGACCAGCACATCCCCGTTCGGGGAACCACAGCTGGGACGGCGCGGTCTGTATCGCTCGATCGGCGCCACCCTGGACCGCGAGGCTGTCGAAATGGGTCTGCTGTGGGTCCTCAACCTCGCTGACGGCAGCCACAGCATGATCGACATAGCCGACCGCGCGGATCTGCCGTTCAACACAGTCGCGGACGCGGCAGACGCCCTCGCGGCGGTGGGCCTGTTGGCCTAAACCGAAGAGCCGCCAAGGCCCCGCTGGGGCACATACCAGATATCACGTGCGTACCAGGTCAGCAGAAGCAGCCCCAGGTAAACCACAACCGGGCTGAGCAGGCTGCTCGACAACACCATGTAGAAGACCAGCAGCGCGCCGGAGAGGACGAACGACGGGGATCCGCACACGAACGCCCACACGATCAGGACCAGGAAAGCCGCCCCACCGACGAGACCGTACTCGAGGACAAGTTTGGGCAGCATGGCGTAGTTCAACGGCAAGCCGGTGCTGTGCATGAACTCGTCGGCATCCCGGTCAGACCAGCCCGGCCCGGAGCCGAAGAGCACGGTCAGCGGATCACCGCCCAGCCGGTCGTAGGTCCGGGTGTAGGGCTGGACGAAACGCAGGCTGCCGCTGGAACTGCTCGTGGCTGTCTCGGTGGCGCGTTCGGCGAATACGTCCGCCGCCGGGGTGAAACTCACGGCGGTCACCACCAGCGCGAGACCAGCCACCGCCGTTGCCGCGAACCGAGGTCCTTTATGGACCGCGAGCAGCACCAGCGCGGCGGCGAGCAGGATCACGCCAGTCCCCGAGACCGTGGTCAGTATCGCCACCACGAGGAGCGGCAAACGCCACCGGCGCACACCCCGCAATATCGAGACGACCAGACCGATGGCGAGGAACTGCGAGCAGAAGGACGGCTCCAGACAGACGAACGCATTCGCCTTGTACAGGCTGGAGCCGTATGCCACCGGATACGATGTGTTGAAGTTCCGCATAATCAGCTCGGGTGGCACGATCCCGCCGATGATGTCGCTGTAGTGCCAGCCCAGCAGCTGCAGGCCGAACTGCGCCACCGCGAAGCCGGCGAGCACTGCCGTCATGACCGCGAAACGGTCGAGCAGCCGAGGGAAGAGCGCCACCGACGTGTCAGCACGCAGGCGACAACAGAACGGCGCATAGGTCACCACCAGCAAGAGCAGCGATGTGAGCGAGTTGCCATCGAGGCCCCGGGTGAAAACGACCAGCGCCGAACTGACGCATGCCGCCATAGCGACCAGATATGCCTGGGTACGGCCCATGTCGGCCACCAGGTCACCCCGCGCGAGCAACACCGCGGCGCCGCCGAGGACCCCGGGCAGCATCAGCGGCACCTGGGCGGAACCGACCGGGACCGCCAGCCGCTGGAGGAAGACCTCCCCGAACAGCAACATGGTCAGCAGCCGTAGCGGCCGGCGCGCCGCGGCCGGGTCGGTAACCGCGGCATCCGGATCGGGGATCGCCCAGCTCCGTGGGATGCGGATTGTCAGGCTTGTTGCCATAGGCGGCCATCCAGGTTGGTCCGTGGGACAGCCCCGAGCTCATGGCCGGTCCGGGCGTCAGCCACGAGCGCCTCCAGTGACCGCCCCGGCGTTCAGCGCTTGCCCATGGGACGAAGGTAGCGGTCCGTAACCTCCTTGTTGCCACTCCTGCGACGCCCAGCATCCCTCGACGGCCTCGATGAGGTGCCCGGTGCGGCAGCGGCACGGCCGCTTGCGCCCATGACCGGACCGACAAGGTCGTCAGTGGCGCTCACGGGCGCCACGTCATGCGCGGACCGCCGGACAGCGGATCGCCCGTCGAAGACCACGCCCACAATCCGCTCGGCCAACGCCGGCCAGTGCCGCGGGATCCGCGACAGCTCCTTGAGCGGGGAGTCGCCGCTGGCGAAAACAATGATGGCATCCGCCTGCGTGGCGGGCACCGCCGTCATCGGAAGCTCGTCGAGCGCCGGGGCCAGCAGAATGACGAGATCGACCGCGGGAGCACGGTCCGCCAGGATGGGCGCGAGGCCACCGGGACGGGCGGCTCGTGCCGGCGCGACCCGGTTGTACAGCAGATGCCCCCGTCCGGTACCGGATGAGCGGGCCAGGCAGGTCGGCTCGTGCGCCCAGCGGGGCAGCTCGCCGGAGACCGCCCGAGGCAACCGCTCCAGCGGCGCACGAACCTCCGATTCCGCGGAGGCATCAATGATCAACACAACGCCCTGGTCGTCTGACCAGCTTGCGGAAACGGCCGCCACCAGGTCCGCGCTCAGATCGCCCCGCGTCACCGGAGCGAGGGCCACCACTGTGACAGCGGGCGACAACACCGCTGACATGGCGGAGACAAGGGTGTCGGTCGGCAGCCCACCGCCCCGCTTCCCGGAAACCGCGGCGATCAGAGGAGCATCCAGCACGGCTGCCGCACCACGCCCGTCGAGCGCCGTTGGCCTGCGCAGGTAGGCGCACCAGACCATCGCTGCCGCCAGGAACAGCCCGACCAGCGCGCCGACCAGCGTGTTACGGAACAGGTGCGGTGCGACCTGGCCATCAGCGCGCGCAGGCTCCGCCAGGGTCACCGAACCGGCGGTCAACGCGGCGTTGACCTGCGCCTCGGGAATCCGCCGGTTGAGGTCCGCGAGCTGTGAGTTGAGATTGCTGATCTGGCTGGCAAGAACCTGATCGTCAGCGTTACGAGGCAGGGCGGCCTGCTGGGCCTGTAGCTTCTGAAGATTTTTGTAGATCTCATCGCGCAGGCTTGTCAGTCGCTGGACGGTACCACTACTGTCGTTTCCGTACTGGGAAAGTAGCTGTTGGTAAGCGGTCTCAGTAGACTGGACGAGCTGTGTCGCCCGCTCCGCGGTGCTGTCCCTGCCGACGATCGTGAAGAAGTAGCCCTCCCCCGACGGCGTTACCTTCAACCGTCTGGCCACGTAGAGCCGCGGCACCTTGAGCTGCTCAGCGATCAGGTCCAGGGCCGCGGTGGAGCCGGCGAACTGGGCCTGTGTCTGGACGGCTCTGCTCGCGTCGACCGAACCCGCGCCGAGCGCCGCGTTCGAGGTGTTCAGGAACACCCGGCCCGTCGCCTGGAAGACCGGGGCCTGTCGCTTGGCGAGGATGAGCGCCAGCGCCGCGCCGATGACCACCGCTATGACAATCGCCAGCCAGCGACGCCCCAGGATCCGCAACAGTGACGCCCCCGCAGTGCCCCGGGGCAGCTCAGCGGACGGCTGGACAACCGGGGTCACCCGCGCGCTCCCCTCGAGTCAGGTGAGATCGGCAGATCGACGATCGTCTTGATCCACACTCTTGTTGCCGGTCGCTCTAACGGACCCACAGCCCCTCCTGATCACGGCTGCGCGACCACTGCGTGACCGCGGCGGCCGCGGCGGCCCAGTCGGTGCCCGGCGCAAGAAACCGCTGCTCCATATGCGTGACAAGATCTGGATCCGGTGCCACCAGGGTCCGCCGCGCGCGCTGTGGCCGGGCCAAGGCAACAGCGTTGGCGACGCTGCGCACACAGACCAGCGCGCCTCGACGAACCGCGGCCCGCGGCCCGCCCATATGCCCGGGATCCGGCCTGCCACCGGCAAGCTCCCGCAGGCCGAACGGTCGGTATCCCTGGTAGGCCAGACAGGTGGCGTGGTCCCAGGCCTCACCGACGAACGGGCAGCTACGCAACAGCCGCTCGTCGGCAAGCAGCGCCCCGATCCGCGCACCGAAGGTGCTGGTGCAACTCGCCGCCCGGTACCAACGCGCTGTGCCCAAGAGTACGGCTTCAGGATCCCCCTGGGAACGGGCCCGCGCATCGATCAGTGGTGAGCGCCGGGTGGCCGCCGGAGCGAAACGCGTCGAACCATACAGGGTGAAATAATCGGCGACGGCCAGCTCATTCGCGGCTTGGATGAGACCGCGCAGGCTGGTGGCCGTATACAGGTAGTCGTCCTCGGAAAACCAGACGAGATCAGCCGGCGACCAGCCGCGCAGCCGGGGCAGTCGCAGCGCCCATCGATACGACGCTCGGTTGCTGCCGCAACGAACGCCGAGAACCTCGCCGGCCCCGGCCATCATCTCCAGACGGCCGGCGGGGATGGGCCCGTCGTTGACAAAGACAAGTTCGGTCTCAATATCAACATTATCCACCGCGCGCAACAGCGAGGCCAGGGCCAGTGACTTGTTGTAAAAACCCGGCCGATCCTTGCGATTCTCGCTGCCGACGGATCGGTAAACGATGTGCAGTCTCACCGCGAAACCATCTCGACGCGTTTCCTCCAGATCTTCCGCCTCGCGATGCACGCGCCCCAGCCCTGTTCCTTGATCCACGCCCCTGCTGCCGGGCGTTCCACGGTCATCGCTGCCACAACGACATGATCAGAACAGAACGTGCTCCGCCGAGAACTCACGATATCTGCCGCATCCGCCGCCCGCCCCGACGATGCCGGCCAGCCGATGAATCACCCAGCAAATCATCCGCTCTGCCCGGGTGCTGTGCCGTGGCTGGAGCCACCGCCCCGCTGGGAGATCCGGCCCTGCCGCGGGATGACGCCTCAGCCTGGTAGGCTGCGCGGCGCAGCAGCACGAACCACAACGGCACGGTCAGCCAGAACGCGGCGATGTACCCGACAACAGCCCCCCGCAGATCCCAACACGCCAGACCGGCCACCGGGAACACGAACAAAGCCGGCGCGAGCACACAGTGAACGCGGAAAGTGATCTTTGGCTGGCCAAGTGCGTAAAGCATACACGCCGGGCCGACTGTGGCGGCCGCGCCCGCCTGCTGAATAATCGTCAAACCGAGTATTCCGCGGGTCTGTGCCCAGGTGTCACCGAGCAGCGCAATACCAACGCGATCGGGAACAAACAGGAACAACACACCCCACAGCACGCCGGCGCCGACAACCAGGCAGGAAAGCATGGTTGCCGAGCGCATACGTGCCCGCGCGGGCATCTCCCGTCGGCGGGAGAACTCCGGAACCGCGAAGCTGATGATTCCGACGGCAAGAATCGTGGTCGGGCCGAGAAGGGTCTGCACCCCCCGCAGCGCACCGACCGCGAGCTCGGTGCCGAATACACCGATCAGCAGCGTCGACCCCTGTTGGGCGCCCTGCACGGTGATGTACTCGGCGCTCAGGTAACCCGCGGCCTCCCGGTGACATGTGATCCATTCACGGGACCTGCGCGGCGCGGGCCGGCAGCCGGCCTGGACCGCGCCTCCCACCGCGGCCACCGCGGCGGCCGCGCCCCACACAAGCACGAATGTCGCGGACGAGTGGACGCCGTGCTGACAGAGAACGAACACGCCGCCCAGTTGGATCACAGTCCACACCGCGTCGTTCACCGCGGCCTTCACGGGTTTTCCCTGGGCGATGAAGACGTAACGCCAGGCGTCCTGCAGGAGCAGGCCTGGCATGACCAGGCCCATCGCGACCACCGTCAGACCGACCGTCGCGCCCAGTACCGTGCCGACGGCAACCAGGCACCCGCCAGCGATTATCCCGAGAACCAGCGCCGTACCGGTCGCCGCGGCGGTCGCCGCCCGAAAGATCCCAGGGGAGGCATCGGCGTACTTCATACCCATGGGTGCCGTACTGGCCGCCCGGGAAAAGCCGATGATCAGCGCGAACAGCGCGAAGGCGATCGAGAACGCACCGAACTGGCTCGCCGAGACCTGCCGGGCGACCGTGAAGGCGATGAGCGCGTTGGTAGCGCTGGAAAGGACCTGGTCGCCCAGCGTCCACAGGGCCTTC
The DNA here is from genome assembly GCF_917627405.1 of Protofrankia sp. Cj5. NCBI lineage: Bacteria > Bacillati > Actinomycetota > Actinomycetes > Frankiales > Frankiaceae > Protofrankia > Protofrankia sp. Cj5. The sequence goes on along the minus strand of NZ_CAKJTO010000001.1, from coordinate 73,521 downwards.
GAGCGGCCGCCGGCATGACCGGTGCCCCGTTGGCGCCGGCCGCGGCGGACCATGGGCTCCCGCCCGTCCTCGGCCCGTGGCCGCGAAAGATCGACCAGCCCCTCAAGGCGCGGGCGGGCGGGAACATACCGAATGGCCCGGGTACCGTCAGAGTCATTCGGTGGATGTTCACGTGGATGACCGTACCGGCGTGGCTTGTAGTCGATCCGCCCAACCGTCTCGATGTGCCCCTCCTCCGCCGGTCCGCGCCCTGCCGCGGGCCGGCGGCCAACAGGATCATCCATCGGCCGCCACCACGCTTCCCGGTTCTCCCAGGGCCGTCGAGCGCACGGAAAATTCCATAATCAAATATTCGTCGACCGCCAGCTTCACCGGACGCGGCAGGCCGCGTACGAACGTCAGCAAACGACCGGCCGAGGAACCGGCACGATGAACTTGCCGCCGCGGCGGGCATACGCGGTCTGCTGCTCCATGATCTCATCCCGGACATTCCAGGCCAGCAACAGCAAGTAGTCGGGGCGGCGCTGGGCCAGGACCGCCGGAGAAAGGATCGGCATCCGCGCGCCCGGGATGTACTTGCCCTGCTTGTGGACGTTGCGGTCAACCACGTACTGGACAAGGTCGGTGGTGATACCGCTCGAGTTCAGCAGGGTGGCGCCTTTTGCCGCGGCACCGTAGCCGGCCACCGTCCGGCCGTGCCCGGCCAGTTCCCGCAGGAGCGCAAGCAGCTCCGCCTGCAGTTCACGCACGTCAGCACCGAAGCCGGCATAGCGCTCGAAGGTGTCCAGGCCGGCCGCGCGCTCCCTGTCGAGGCGCTCGCGGACCTGCGGCACGTCACAATCGGCCGCGGCCCGCCGCATCCGCCAGCGCAGCGTGCCGCCGTGGAGCTCGGGAAACTCCGTCACCCCGACAATACTGAGACCGTGCCGACGCATGAGGGCCTCCACCGCGATGGTGGAAAAATAGCAGAAATGTTCATGGTAAACCGTGTCGAACTCGGTGTTTGTCAGTAACGCCCCCACACCCGGGTTCTCCACGGTGATGATTCCATCGTCCGCGAGCAGAATTGACATGCCCGCCACGAAGCTGTTCAGATCGGGTACGTGCGCAAGCACGTTGTTCGCGATGATGACATCCGCGCGCAGCCCGTCGGCAACCAGTGCCTGGGCGAGGTCGGCGCCGAAGAACTCCGTGCGGGTCGGCACACCAGCCTTACGGGCCGCGTCCGCGGGCCCGGGTGACGGTTCGATACCGAGCACCGGGATCCCCCGCTCGATGAACGCCCGCAGCAGGTAACCGTCATTACTTGCGATCTCCACGACAAGGCTGTCGGGACCGAGATTGCGACTTGCTATCAGATCGATGACGTGTTTTTCAGCGTGCCGGCAGAGCGTGTCGCTGAATGACGAGTAATACGGATAGTCCGCATTGAAGATCTCTTCAGCCGGCAGGGCGTAGGTGAGCTGGACCAGCGTGCAGGAACTACAGAAACCGATCTCCAGCGGGAAGACCGGCTCAGGCCCGGCCAGGTCATCCGGCCGCAACAGCCTGTTGGCGATGGGGGTGTGTCCAAGCATCAGGAACGGGCGCGGCGGCGGCCCACCGCACGAGCGGCAGGCCGCGACCGGTACGGCCGCGGCCTGCCCGCGGGTCCCTGACTGGCCGGCGTGCTCGATTGACATGCGCTCCCTCGTGAATCCTGCGGCCCCGGCGGGACGCATAAATCATGGTTATGCCGCCGCTGGCCCGCTGCCCGAACTGATCGATGACCCAACCAGATCGAGATGAGGCACCTGCGATGGCTGTGCCGACTTCCACGCGCGCGGCACACCGCCTGCCCTGGGTGGCTACTTCCACCGCCCGGTGTGCCGCGTGCTCATCGCCTCCCCAGCAGGCGAAAAGCACGCAATCACGTTCTTTCCACGCACCCGCGGGCCGTGGCGGAACCTGGCCAGTGCCCCATGGTAGAGGCTTACCCGGGAGAGGCGGCCAGGCCGGCGGCCGTGTGGACGCGAGCCACTGGTCAGCCGGTGGCAGCCGGTGATGCCTCGAGCGGCGGCCAGGCACGGTCCTTGGCGGACACGGCTGTGGCGGCCAGTGGCCAACTGATCCCAAGGCGGGGATCGTCGTAGCAGGCACCGCGCTCATGGCCGGGTTCGAACGGCACGTTCATCTGGTATGTCACCTCGGTGGCGTCGACAAGCGTCTGGTACCCGTGCGCCAGCCCGGCCGGGACGAAGAGCGCTCGGCGGTTGTCCGCGGTCAGCTCGACCGCGACGTGTTGAAGATAGGTCCCCGACCTGGGACGGACGTCCACGACAACATCGAGCACGGCCCCGCGCGTACAGCGCACGAGCTTGGTCTCCCGCACTGGCTCGGCAGCCCAGTGCATCCCACGGATCGTCGCGGCGACGCGGTTGAAGGCGACGCCGCACTGCGCCGTCTCGGGCGCGAGGCCCGCCGCGGCAAACTCGCGCGCGCAGAAGGTCCGGGCGAAAAAGCCGCGGGCGTCCGCCACGGGCTCGACATCCACCACGAACACCCCGGCCAGCGCGGCCGGCATAATGATCATTAATACGTCCAGAAAAGATCGGCATCGACCTGGCCGGTGTCAAGCAGGTACTGGAGCTGCCTGAGCCGGTTGTGGTCGCGGCCGGTGAAGGTCTCGCCGGCAAGCTGGACGCGCGCGAAGACATCGTAAAGCTGCCGGACCCCCAGCCGCGCGTCCCAGTCGCACGAAAAACCCGGCAGAACAGAATGTATCTTGTCACAGTCGACCCGGTAGCTGCGATTGTCCCCAGCGCTGTCCCCAAAGCTCAGGCGGCAATCGGTGAAGACGCTCGCGACCAGGTCAGCAATCTCCTTTATCTGGTAGTTCTGCGCACCGCTGCCGACGTTGAACACCTCGTTGTGAACAACCTCACGGGGCGCGGCAAGCACGCAGCGGATGGCCTTCGTGATGTCCAGGCCATGCACCAGGGGACGCCATGGCGTCCCATCGCTTGTCATCGCGATCTCACCGGCTGTCCAGGCACGTCCACAAAGATTGTTGAGCACGATGTCGAAACGCATCCGCGGGGACGCGCCGTACGCGGTGGCGTTACGCAGGAACGTGGGTGAGAAATCCTCGCCCGCCAGGGCCGCGACGTCACGCTCGACCAGAGCCTTGCACCGCGCGTACGGGGTCTGCGGGTTGAGCGCGGCGCTCTCGGTGACGCCGCGGCCCACCGCGATGCCGTAAACACTGCACGACGACATGTAGACGAACCGGGACGCGCCAGCCTGTTTCGCGAGCGCCGCGAGCCGGACGGAACCCCCATGGTTCACCCGCTGGGTGACCTCCGGCGAGAGCTCACCCAGCGGGTCGTTGGACAGCTCAGCCATGTGCACGATCGCGTCCATGCCGGCCAGGTCGTCGATCGTGACACGGCGCAGATCCCGGTCCAGGGTCTGCGGGCTGCGATCGGCGCCCCGGCAGAGCCAGCCGGACTTGTAGTAACCCGTATCCAGACCGAGGACCTCGTGGCCGGCACGCATCAGCTCGGGCGCGGCCAGTGCGCCCAGGTAGCCCTCAGAACCGGTGATGAGCACCTTCATCCACATGTCCTCCTCTGCCGGATCTGGAACGCGACGGCTGCTATCAGCCACCCGTTGACAGCAGACCGCACCCATCCCACCCGGCTGCCCGGCCAGCGTGCGCGGCCCGGCACCGGGTCGGGATGCCCTTGTGGGATACCCACTTCAATCGGATCATCACACCGCCCACGGACGCGAGAGCCCGCCAGCCGCGCACGGCAACCTGGCACACTCACAACGTGCGCGAACTACGGTCAGTAACGACAACCCACTCCAGTAGTCAACAGACATGGCCGTTCGAGCTCGTGGTCGTCAGCTATCACAGCCGAGATCAGCTCGAACGGATGCTGGCCGGGCTCCCCGCGGACATCCCGATCGTGATCGTCGACAACGCCGCCGGCGCGGACCGCGTCGACGAACTCATCGCCGACATGCCACATGGTCGTTACGTGGACTCCGGTGGCGGCAAGGGATTCGCCAAAGCCGCCAACATCGGAGTACGGACGTCGCGCTACGACTACGTGCTCTTCGGGAACCCGGACAGCCGGCCGACGATCGAGGTCATCACCTGGCTCGTGGCGGATGTCCGTACCGATCCGGGTCTCGCCACCAGCGCCGCTACGACGATCGGCCCGGACAACCGGCCGGAGCTGGGCAACGGGGGCTGGGAACCGACCCGGCGCCGGGTCCTCATACATGTGCTTGGAGCGCATAAAATCGTCCCGACCGCCGGTTTGTTCGCTCGCCCGAAGGTCGGCCAACCGATAGACGTCGAGTGGCTCACCGGAGCCTGCATGGCCGTCCGCCGCGAAACATTTCTTTCGCTAGGTGGATTTGACGAAAATTTCTTCGTTTATAACGAGGATATGGCGTTGGGGCGCCGGATTCGTGACGCCGGCCTGCGGCAACGGCTGCGGACGGACCTGCTGGTGCCGCACGGCTCGGGCAGCTCAGGCGCGCCGAGGACCTGGATGCTGCGGATGCGCGGCGCGTCCATGGTGAACTACCTGGCGTTGTACAACCCCCCGGCGCGGGTACGACAGATGCGCGCGATGCTCGTGGCCGGATATACGGGCCGCGCGGTGTTGTCCTGGGCGCTGCGCGACACTGCCGCCGCGGCTGAACATCGCTCATACCTCAAGGGGCTCCTGGCCGGCCCGCCCGCACCATAGCTCCGGACTTCACAGCCCCCGGACTTCATAGCCCCCGGACTCATGACCCCCAGGCTCATGGCCCCCACGCGCCGGGTCCAGCGCGGACCGCACCCGCTCCAGCAGCACGTCCCGGTCGAGCTCACAGGAGACGAACGCGCGCCCAGCGGCACCAATCCGCACAGCCAGTCCGGGCGCGTCCAAGAGCCGGCAGACCGCGTCGGTGAACCCGCGCGCGTCGTCCGCCACGAGCAGGTCACGCCCGGGTATCCAGCCGAGGCCACGGCTGCCGACCCCCGTGCTTACCACCGCGGTACCAGCTCCCATCGCCTCGACCACCTTGATGTTGACCCCGGAGCCCGAACGCATCGGGTTCAGCGACACTGCCGCGCTGGTGACGTATCCCCACACGCTCGTGACATCGGTGTGGACACTGACCTGCTCATGACCCCGCAACCAGGCCACCAGACCGGCTTCTCCCCGGCGCCCGACGACCTGGAGCGAGGCATACGGATGGCGGGCACGCACGGCCGGCCAGCAGTGGGCGAGAAACCAGCGCAGCGCCTCGGTGTTGGTCGGGGTGTCCAGGGAGCCGACGAACAACAACCGGCCGGGGTCTCTCTTGATCATTCCAGCCTCGGCGGACGCCGTGCCCACCTGGGCAGGCAGGAACGGGGGCAGGTGCATTGCGCGCGTACCACAACGCGCTCTGCGCCAGGCATGGTCCTCCGCGGAAATGTCCGCGATACAGGTGACAGTCGGCGAGCGGTGCAGAACGCGTTCAGCTCTGCGCAGCTTGCGGTATTCGATGCCATAGGCCACCGAACGCATCCACGAGGCCGCGCCCGCCAGTTCCCGGAAGTACTGGGAGTCGATATTGTGGGCGCGGACAAGGTGCGGAATGCGCCAGGCCTGGGCAATCTGTTCGCCCACATGCGCAACCCGGCAGCTGTAGCTGATCACAGCTTCGGCGCAGGGCGGCGTGACAGCGAGTACACGCCGCAGGGCACCGATCGGGCGTGAGGCATAGGCGTACGGCGCCAGCCCCAGATGCGCTGACACGCTCAGGTCACGCGGTAGCTCGATGACCACGGCACCGGGCACCGCGGCCTGATAGGCGGCCAGGTCGAGCGCGGTGGGCGTCGGGACAAGCACCCGCAGCCCGATTCCGGCCGCCGCCGCGGCGGCTAGAAAGGTCAGCGTCTCCACCCGGCCACCGGCGTCAGCGGGCAGGAACGGCTCTTCGACCGCGACAATCCAACGCTCCGCGTCAGCCATCAGCCATCAGCCATCAGCCGCTCTCCCGCATGCGCTCCCCCGGATGCCGGGCCTGCGCCCTAGCGCAACGGGCAATGACATCCTGACTTCAAATTGTTATTCCACGAACACAGACTACGGTGTCCTCCGTGATGGGAGCACGCAACGTTGGACGCAAAGCAATGATATTCTCGCTAGGAGCGATAGCCGTGTACGGCCACGCCCTGTATCCGCTATACGTCGCACTGAAAAGCCGTGGCCACCCGGCTGAGGAGCCGGAAGATCCTGACGCCTGGCCGTCAATGTCCGTGGTCATCTCGGCGTACCGCGAGGCGACAGTGATCAAAGATAAAATCGACGAGCTATCCGCCACCGGATACCCAGGCCCGCTTGAGATCATTGTTGTCGCGGATGACCCGGCCACCGCGCAAGCGGCTCGACGCCCCGGCGTCACGGTGCTGTCGGCCGGGATGCGGCTGGGCAAATGTGAGGCTGTCAACCGGGGGGTCGCCACCGCGAACCACGACATCGTGGTGCTCTCGGACGCGAACGCGCACCTGGCCCCCGGTTCCCTGCGGGCAGCGGCGCGCCATTTCCGTAACCCGGCAGTCGGTGCGGTCGCCGGCGAGAAGCGGGTCGACGACCCCGCTGGTGTCCAGGGCTTCTACTGGCGGTTCGAGTCCTGGCTGAAACAGTGCGAGTCGGCCATCGGCCAGACCATCGGAGTCGTCGGCGAGATGCTCGCGTTCCGCCGGAACGCCTTTCGGGCACTGCCCCCGGACGTCGCGGTGGACGACGCCTGGCTCGCTCTGGACATCACCGAGGCGGGACTGCGGGTCGTCTACGAGCCGTCCGCCTACTCGGTCGAGACCGCCAGCCCCACGTACAGCGAGGAATGGGAACGGCGGACCCGGGTGGTGGCCGGCAACCTCGACATGCTCTGGCGCCGCAGGGAGGCACTGCTGCCAGGTGCTCTGCCCGTCACTCCACAGCTGTGGGGACACCGGCTGGTGCGGTCCTCGTTCGGGCCGATAGCCCACGTCATGCTAATCGGGGTCAGCGTTCCCGCGGCCCGGCGCAGCTGGGCCGCGCGCCTGTTCCTGGCCGGCAACATCGCGGGAGCGGGCAGCCTGGCGACGATGATCCATGGTGGCGACCCACCCGCGCCGGTACGCCTCGCGGCCCAGGTGTTCTTCCTGCAAGCCGTGGCACTCGGCGGGATCCGGCGTTTTCTCCGGGGAGAACGGCCCGTGGCCTGGCCGAAACCCGACCGTGCGGGCTCGTTCCCGTCGCACCCGGCTGTCGCCGTCGAGCAGGGCGCGGCCGCCGCACCGCGCACGGTCCGCGAACAGCACGGTCCGAGATCACGCGACATGATCGATAGCTGTCGCCGCGCGCCCGTTCGGCGGTATTATGACAGATTTTCCCGCTCCGCCCTGGGTGTTCGGCTGTCGTGGCCGGGTACTCCCAGGAGGGGAAGCTGATGTGCCAACCGGCCGCGCACCGCACAATCATGATCGTAGACACGGCCGACGGCGACCCGGATGCTGGGCGATGAAAGGTGCGCGCTGGTGGAGGTTGAACGCTTCGGCGGACTGGCTGGCTACGGTTGGCGCATGCATGGTCGCCTTCGCACGACGCGAGGGTAATCGCCGATGTTGGAAATGACGGCCGCGCCGCCCGCCGATGGGCACGGCTACCGGATACTCGCCCTCGGGGCGCACGCGGACGACGTGGAGATCGGCGCAGGCGGCACCATCATCCAGCTCCTCGCCCGGTACCCCACAGCGTCCGTGCACTGGGTCGTCTTCACCGGATCAGGCGAACGCGGCGCCGAAGCCGAGACGAGCGCCCGGAACCTGGGGGACGGCTCGCTCGGCTCCCTGCATCTGCATGATGTCCGGGACGGCTTCCTCCCCCGGGAATGGGGCGGCGTCAAGGATGTGCTGCTCCAGATCGCGCGGCAGGTCCAGCCGGATGTGGTGTTCGCGCCGTCATTGACCGATGCGCATCAGGACCATCGAACTATCGGCGATCTTGCCTGGCAGGCGTTTCGCGGAGCGTTGATTCTCGGCTACGAGATCCCGAAGTGGGATGGCAACACGATGCGCCCCACGCTGTACGTACCGTTGTCGGCAAAAACCGTCGCGGCGAAGCTCGCCCACATCACCGAGCACTTCCCCAGCCAGAAGGCGAAGCCCTGGTTCGACGAGGAGACCTTCCGCTCGGTACTGCGGCTACGCGGAGTCGAGTGCGGCACTCGCTACGCTGAGGGTTTCGAGGCCCGAAAGGTCGTCGCACGATGGTGACCGCATAATGCTTGGATCATGGCCCCGTGCCAGCTCGCCAGCCCTTCGACAGTCAACGGGTCAGCACGGCCTGGCAGGGCAGGCTCGCCGACCATCCTGGCGGGCTGACACGGACCGTGACCGAGGCAGAGTCAGAGCCGGGCAGGGCGACCGCACAACGCGCTCGGCCGGTACTCAGCTCCTGGCTGAAGCGGGGGCCGGCACCACGCGCGTTGTCCATCCGGAACCCGCTTGCCATAGCGAGCAACAGCAGCAGCACGAAGGAGTACTGGCGCAGTCCAGCCTGCCGGGATGTGCCGGCAAGCAGGTCGCCACCATCGTCGGCAGCCGCGTCCACAACGACAGCGGCCGCCGACAGAAGCATCAGCGCCGGTGCGAGTGCGTAGCGCGGGGTTGCCGCACCGGCGAGCAGCACCGGCCCGGCATAAAACAGCACGCTCTGCCCCACCATGATCAAAGCCAGCCAGCTGGATGGCGCCCGCCGGCGCTTCCAGGCGAGGGCGACCAGCAGGCCAAGCACCATGAGCGCCAGCAGCATGAACAGCGCTGCCCGGGGGGATGTCACCGAACGGCCTGGCAACCTGTCCCCGAACAGCCCACCAGCCAGCACATTGTGCGCAAAGTAAACCGGGATCTTCAACGGGCTGAGCGCCAGCGGCGCGAACGCGCGGTCCGTGTGACCAGTCACCCGGGGAATCATCTGGATGACGGCTCCGGCCAGCAGCACGCAACCAGGGCCCCAGCCGCGGACCCCGCGCAACAGCACTCCCCGTAGCACGGCAACCGGAGCGAGCAGAATCATGGTCGGGTCGGAGAGCACGGCAAGAGCCAGCACAAGTGCGGCGACCGCGCCAAAAACCCGCCTGCGCGGATTCCACAACAATGCCCACAAGCTCGCTGCCATCAACGGGAAGTGAAGGTTCGCGGCAACATTGTTGAGGACCTCGCCCTGGCCGATCGGCAGGACAACGAAGGAAGCGGCCAACACCAGCCGCACCGGACGGTGCCGCAGCGTGGCACCGCTTGCGACATAAACGAAGACAGCGGTGGCGGCAAGCAGCAGCGCCGAGAGGACCGCGAAACTCGCCGCCGCGTCCCGCACCGGCAACAAAGCCGTGAGCGCCGCGATCGTCCTCGGCACAACATGCAGATATCCGGCATATGTGGTGGTGAACGCGTCCAGCACGGACATACGCACGGACTGTTCCAGAAAGATGTGCCCGTCCTCGGCCCACATGGTGTCGAGCGCGCCGATCCCGCCTTGGCGGACGAGCGAGATCAGGGTGCCGACGGCCAGCGCCACCAGCGCGAGCAGCACCTTGCCAGGACGGATCGGCGATCCGGAGTCCAGCGGGAACAGGGATCGGAGGCGGTCCGACAGCTCGGCGCGGGCGGCGAGCCCACGCGGTCGCCGGTGCGTGACGCCGGCCCGGTCAGCGGCGACAGCGGTAGCGCCGGGGCTGTGTGGTGCCATCGTTGGCCTCCAGGTGAAAGCGACCGGCAAGAGGGGACGCGGCGTCGCGGGGCTGGGGCACGCGGCTCGTGTCATCGCTCCCCGTGCATCCCTGGTGCTGGGCGTCGACCGACGACAACGCGAGGCGCCGCCCGGACGCCGCGAGCCGGACAGTCCTGTTGCCGGAGCC
>NZ_CAKJTO010000001.1:9462-63344 GCF_917627405.1 Protofrankia sp. Cj5 | reverse complement strand
CGACTGACGACAACACGGCGAGGTGCGTGCCCCAGCCCCGCGACGCCGCGTCCCCTATTGCCGGTCGCTCTAAATCCGGCCGTCCGTGACCGCCTGCTTGATCCACGGGATGACCTCGTCCAGCATGACGTCAAGAGGCGTGTCCGCGGTGAAACCCAGGACGCGCTGGGCCTTGTCCACGTTCGGCACCCTCTTGGCCACGTCGTACTGGAAGGGGTCGTCACTGACGTACCGGAACTCCACGTCCGGGCCCTTGATCTTCTTCCAGATCAGCTCAGCCAGTTCAAGGACCGTGGTCGACCGCGCGGTGGAGAGGTTGAAGTCCTCGTTGAGAGCGTCCGGATGCTCCATCGCCGTCACGATCCCCGCGGCCAGATCCCCACCGTAGGTGTAGTGCCGCACCTGGCTGCCGTCACCGAGAATGTGCAGCGGGTCCTGGTCCTTGAGCACCTTCTGCACCAGGTCGGGCACCACATGGCTCATGGCCAGCTTCACGTTGCCGGACAGCACCTCGACCTCGCCGAGCGCTCGGCCCTCGCCAACACCGACACAGTTGAAAGGCCGTGCGATCGTGTAGGGCAGCGCGTACTGGTCCCAGGCCGCCCGGGCGAAGTACTCGACCGCGAGCTTCTGGAAGCCGTAGGACGAAAGCGGCGGCGCGACCTTGCGCTCGTCTCCTTCCACCGACGGCCAGCGGTCGGTCGACTCGAACACCATGGACGAGCTGAGGTACGTCACCTTCCGCAGCCGCCCGCCAGCGCGGAAGACCCGGATAGCGGCATCGCAGGACGAAGCAATGATGCGTTCGTTGGTGGCGAGGAGATCATATGCGTAGGTGTGGAAGTAGGAAATTCCACCGATCATGGCCGCACCGGCGATGAAATGGTCGCAGTCAACGAGTAGCTCGCTCAGCAGGTCGGTGTCCCGCGCGTCGCCCTCGATGAACCGGTAATTCGGATGATCATCATAGCTGCGAGCGACCGGCCCGTACTTCGAGAGGTTGTCCAGACCCACCACGTCGTATCCACGACCCAGGAGATCCTGCACGACATAACCACCGATAAAACCGGCCGAACCGGTCACCAGAACAGTTGCCATCTGTTTCATTCCTTACTATCTGTCAGGGCCTCCGCCGACATGGCGGAACCAGTCTTCGCGCCACCTTCGAGTGGAGCCTTACCAGCGTTCTCGGCCTTCGGGACACGCGGTCGGGGATAGCTTCCGTTTCGTGGGCCGGGACCGCCGGATCCCGCCGTGTGCCGTAAGGCCTGTAACTCGCCGACGGTCAACCGCCGACCGAAGGCGAAGCGGTACCACTGGAGGTACTCGGGCAGCCAGCGAGCAAGGTCAAAATTTGACTCGCCCAGCGCCCGGTCAAGCCATATCGTCGGGATCTCAGCGACGGGCAGGCCGAGACGACGGGCCTTGGCAGTCAGCTCAAGACCGATCTCAAAACCAGATCTGCTATCAATCCCCACATTACGGACGAAACTCGTCGAATACGCCTTGAAACTGTTCGTCGCGTCCCGGGTGCCGATACGCGTGAGCAGCGACAGGGACCTGCCGGCCGCGCGCGACAACACCCGTTTGACCAGGGGGCCACCCACCTGCTGGCCGCCGGGCATGTAACGGGATGCCGCGGCGACCACCACACCGCGGTCAACCAACCGCGCCAGCTCGTCGATCTGGCGCGGATCATCGCTGCCGTCCGCCATCGTCACCACGGTGACCGGTGCGACCGCGTGCTCTATACCGAAACGGATCGCGTTCGCCGGCCCCCGCCCGTAGGTGTTGCGGACCGGCCGCACCCGCGCGTCCTTCTCCGCGTAGGAGACCAGACTCGGCACCGTGCTGTCACCGTCGAAATCGTAGATAACCATGATCTCGCAAGGGAGAACCACGGATTCGAGCAACCGGTCGAGTACTGGGACGATAGCGTCGCCCTCGTTGTAGACCGGCATCACCACCGACACCCGCGGCGTCATCGGATATTCTCCGTACCGCCCGCGGCCGAGAAATAAATCATACCCGCACGCCCGCACCGAGCAAGTTCCAGATGTCGATCACTGGCTTTTCGGTCCGCAGCTCGGCGTAGTCCGGATGCGGCGCGGCTATGATGAGGAGGTCCGCCCGCTCGACCACAGTCTCCAACGGCAGCAGGCGGCCGTCGGTACTGACATACGGATCCGTGCAGAGCGTACCGGCCGCCGAGTAGTCGAGAATGCGGCGCAGCTTGTACGACAGGCTTGCCCGAGTGTCGTCGCTGCCGGCTTTGAAGGCCATCCCGAGTATGCCGACAACCATCCCGGCAAGGTCGAAACGTTCCTTCAGGCGGGAGACCAGGTAGAGCGGGAGGCCCTCGTTCACCAACATCGCGGCATGGCCGAGAGCGAACGTGTTGTTGGTTACGGCCGCCAGCTGCATCGTGTCCTTGAACAAACATGGGCCGGCGGCGAGGCCCGCGCCGGGCAGGTCCGCCGCCCGCGGATAGTTGTGGCCCAGCGCGTCGCGGATGCGCTCGAAGTCAAGATCGAGATCATTCGCAATCATGTAGAACTGGTTGGCGGTCGCGAACTTGATGTACCGCCACGTGTTGGTGAACAACTTCGCGAGTTCAGCCTCTTCAGGCTGAAGATCCACGATCTCGTTGGTCAGGGCGGCGAAGAGGGCGGTTGCCCGCGCCCTGGTGGCGTTGGAACGGGCGGCGACGATCTGCGGAAGCTCGAACAGCTCGGTCATGGCCCGGCCCTCGGCGATGCGTTCCGGGCAGAAGGCGACCTGGACGTCCCGACCGATCTCCGAGATGAGTTTCTCCACCAGCGCGGTCACGCCCGGATAGACGGTGCTGCGCAGGATCAGCAGCTGGCCGTCGACGAGACGGTCTGAGAACGTACGTATCGCCCTGGGCACCACCTGCGGGTCGGGGTTGAGATGCCCGTCCACCGGCGTACCCACAACGACCACCACGTGCTCGGCTTCGGAGATCACCGCCGGATCGGTCGTGGCGCGCAGCCGGCCCGCCGCCGTCATTTCGGCGAGCGGTTCGCCAGCGCCCGGCTCCCGGAAGGGAAGACGACCATCGTTGACGACTCTCACCGCCGCCGCGTCGATGTCATACAGGAGGACCCGCCGGCCGCGCGAAGCCAGCGCGACACCCAGCGGAAGCCCTACGTGGCCGCAGCCCCCCACGATGACCACGTCCGTTGGGAACGACGTCACCGCGGGTCGAACGGTGTCCGTGTCGGTATCCCGGTTCTGTGTCACTGTCTCCCCCAAGAGCTCTTCAGCGTAAGCCCGTCGCAGAGTTGCGGCGGTTCCCCAGCGCGGACCGGCCAGGCCACGACTTCCCGTACCGTAGATATGATCATGAATCGACCATCGACGGATCACTCGATACGACAGAAGCCTCGATCAACGAGGCCACCGGCGGAAAGCCGACCCCGGGGTTAATGGACAGCAGCAGTCGTAGTGCCCGTCCGTGGGCCGGCGAACGGCGGGCGCGCAGAGCCGCGTTGAGTACCAGCAGCCAGCGCATCGCGTGCGCGGCAACCAGACCTCGGCGATGCAGTTGCAGCCGTACTCTGTTCATCTGGCCCAAGGCCCACAACTGCGGCGTTGCGTGCCGTTCGTCACCGAGCTGGACAGCGCCCGCCGATGGTACATAGCGAAGCAGGAAGCCATGGTCACGAGCGCGGAGAATGAACTCGGCCTCCTCCGAAGGAAGGAAAAAGGACTCGTCCCACGGGCCCACCGCATCCAGGCACTCTTTGGAGATCAACATTGCGGCACCGGACGCCCAGTCCGCGACCTGGGGTGCGGCGTACAGGCGATCATCCATGATGATCTCGCCTAACGTCGCCATCCGCCCGGACCGGTCACTGCCAAGCAGCGCTTCGCCCAGCGCCCGGAGCACTGTGGGTTCACGGCGCAGTGAGTGGCGCACCTGGCCACGCGCATCGCGCAGGCTCGGTACGCAGATGCCGGTGTCAAAGGGCCGCAGGGCCGCCCACAGCGCCTGGACGCTGCCGCGGTCCAGCCGCACGTCGGGATTGATCACCAAAACCGCGCGCCGCGGTGTCAACGCAGCCAGGCCAGCGTTGACACCCGCCGCGTATCCACTGTTGGCGTCGGTCGCCAACAGCAGCACGTCAGGACTGGCCTTGGCCGCCAGCAGCGCCGTGTCATCAACCGAGGCGTTGTCGACGACCACGGCCCGCCAGGAGAGCTCGCCCTCGAAGGCCGCTGGCAGTGCGGCCAGGCAGTCCACGATGACATCAGCGTTGTTGCGGGTGACGACAACCACCGTCACATCCGGCGCATCCGGCGCATCCGGCGCATCCGGCCGCTCCGCATCCGCCGGCCAGGCAGCCACGGCGGACGACGCCGCGACCGGCCGCTCGGCGGAGCTGGCCGGCTGGAGATCCGCGGTCACCGTGGCCCCCGCGCCGACGGGACCAACCCGGCGTCGGTGGCCGGCTGCTGATGGTGAACACCCCACGATCCGGCTGGAAGCGGATACGTTCCAGCGAGGACGCGCCGGCTCAGCCGAAGCTGGGCGGGTGGCTGTCTGCTCACCAGCGTCCGCCAGATGAACAGTGGATTGCCGACCAGATACCGGCGCCACATCCGGCGTGGCTCGACACTGAGACGCCACACCCATTCCAGCCGATTTTTGATCATCCAATCCGGGGCACGCGGAACCCGGCCAGCCGTGAAGTCGAGGAACGCGCCGACGCCGACGCCGAGCCGTACGCCCGTGGCCTCCAGATAGCGGTCCAGCCAGAGCTCCTGCAACGGGTTGCCAAGCGCGGTCACCAGCAGATCCGCTCGCGCCGCCCTGATTTCCTCAACGACGGAATCCGGGTCGTCCGCCCAGCCGTAGCCGTCCCGTACACCGGCGATGCACAGCCCCGGAATCCGCGCCCGCAGCGCCTCGGCGGCCTGGCTGGCCACAGCGTCGCGACCGCCGAACAGGAAGACCCGATACCCCTGTTCGGCGGCAAGGGCGAGTAACACCGGAGTGAAATCCGTACCGTTGAGATTCGCGGCAAAACGCAGGCCTCGCATCCTGGCCGCGACCGCGACGCCGATACCGTCCGGCAGCACCAGGTGCGCCCGCTGCAACGCGGCCCGATAAGCGACATCGGTGTAGGCAAGATTGAGCGAGTGCGCGTTGACATAGGCCACAAGGGCGGGCCGGGGATCTTCCATCGCGGTCCGGACCGCGATACGCGCGTCCGCGACCGTGAGGCATACCAGAGGGATGCCCTGCAGCTCGATGGACGGAAGGGATGCGCTTTCCTCGGTTACTCCGCGCAGCATCCCTCGAACGAAGCGGCTGCGGGTTGAGGGCAAGCAGGCTGAGGGTAACCCAGAATCCGCGTCGGCGTTTACCGACAGCTCACTCTCGCCACCCACGGCTACACCAACGACAGCACAATCCCTAGACGACTGAGCCCCCGTCATCCATCCCCCCAGGTATGGCATAGTCCGGTCTACTCAATCAAGCCTAGCAGATTCGGCTAGCGCCAGTATCACCGATGACGGCCCCGGAGCACAGTCATGGACAACCCCTCGTCATGGAATCAGAAAACCACCGTCGGAGCCACGGGAGCCCGTTAGGAGCGACAGCCGAGGGCGACGAGTGCGAGCCTCTCCACAAATACAGGAAAAGGCCTGGTGAGAGCCTCATCAAGCCCTGCTGGGGATAACGGCACGGCCCACCGTATCGATCAATGGGCCGCACCAATCATCTGGTCAGCCAAAGGCTGCGCGGCCGGAAGCGCGGCCGGTGCGGGTGCGGGTGCGGGTGCGGCGGACGCATGAAACTTATGATCATTTTTTTCGATACGATCATCAGGCTGGCCCGACAGCCGCCACATCGCTCCGGCAAGCCCCAGCAGTAAAAAGAGCAGACCGCCACACATCGGGAAGCTGAGCGCGTCAAAAGTCGCGAAGCTGACCATTGCCGCCCCGATGCCCGCCGCGATTGCCTGAGCAAGATCCTTATAAATTGGATCTTCGTTACGTCGCCGGGCGCCCCGAGCCGTGAAGATCCCGACCAGGAAGACCAGCAACAGGAGAACCAACCCGATCAGACCGGCATCCACGATGGTCATCAGATACTGGTTGTCCAGGAACCTGTACAGGCTCGGGATGAACGTTCGAAAACCCCGCCCGAACAGTGGATGCACGGCAATGTACTTCGCGGCCGCGGCATAGTCCTCGGTACGCCCTTTGGTACTCGGGTCGTTGCTGATACCGGTGAACAGGCTCGTGATCGTACCGAGCAGCCCGGGAATCGCTACTCTCATGCCGACAAGAAACAGGGGCATCACCTTGAAGGTGGCGAGCCGCCGACGGCGGTCCCAGCTCGGGATGATGAACACGGCGACCACCGCGATGGCAAGAATTGCCGAGCGTGACACCGACATGGGCAGGGCCACACCGATGCTGGCCGCCGCGAGCCAGCGTCGCACCTTCAGCTTCGCCGGCGCGGCGAACGCACGGCTTATCGCGAGGGGCAGCAGCATCGCCAGTACAACGCCAAACTCGATCGGATGGCTCGCGGTACCGGTGATCCGGCGGAATATCGACCGGGCGGAGATGAGATCGAGGGTACCGTTCACCCGCAGGCCCGGAATGTGGATGTAACCGGCGATGTTGAGCCCGATCGAGAACTGCAGGATGCCGAGAACCGCGAGAAAGACACCCATCGCCACGAGGCGGCCGATCAGAACATCCAGCCGGTGCCACGACCGGACGCCGTCCGCCGTTATCAGGGCCACGCCGGCCCAGGTCACCAGGAGCAGCAAACCACGGTCAGCGGCGCGCAGCTCCTCGGGAACGATATCCGCGCGCAGCGCGCCGGCCGCATAGCTGCCCAGCACCATCGTAGCCAGAAAAACCATTGCTATACGGATGGGCTGCGGGCCTGTCGCCGCACCGCCGAACGGCAGCATGACCACGAGAATCCACCATAACAGGCAGAGCATCCCCAACAGGTTGGCTGGCGTGCCGGCGGCGCCGAGAGGGCCAAAAATCAGCTGTGACGGAATACCGAGAAGAAGCAGCACGTAAAGAGACAGCAAAGAGGTGACGTCTACACGCGAAAGGTAACGCCGAGCCAGCGCGAAACGAGCGATACCGACGGGCAGGCCGAGCATCGAGGGCTACTTGTCGGAACGTCGGCGTAGGCCTACCAGAACCATCGTTGTCTCACGGGCGTCCGGTTGCTTCAGCCGCCCCTCCTCCTCCTCGCTGTCACGGTCACCGTCCCACTCCAGCTTCTCCAGGCCCTGGGAATCGGTGTCGTCGTCGCTGCCGTCGCCCTCCAGATCATCGACGTCCTGCTTCTCCGTGGGCGTCGCGGAGCTGCGGGAAGCGCCTCCCGACCGGACCGCCTCCTTCGAGCGCCCCCCGCCCCGAGCCTCGCTGGCGCGCCGGCCGCGGACGGCCGCGGCCAAGGCGGCCCGCCGGCCGGTAAAAGCCCCTTCAGCGACGAAGCAGGCCGTGACCGAAAGGATGAGGCCGAGGGCGGCCACACCGAGCAGCGCCCGGATCTGGCTCCCGTGAAGCACATCGGGCTCGCCCGGAGAAATAAGCTGACTGGCCCGGATCATCGAGTTCTTCGGGACATTCTGCATGACCTGCAGCTTTTCGAGCTCGCTCTCGGCCGTTTTCACCAGTACCGAGGCGGTGTTGCTCGCGGTGGCCGCTGAAGTGTCCGTCGCGGCGATCTCAAGCACCGGGGAACCGTCGGAGACCAACGCGATCGTGTACGCCGACGTCGCATGCGCGGCCTTGAGTTCCTGCCGGACCGCCTCGGTAGCCATGATCCGGGTCAGAACGTCCGCGGTGTTACCGAGCGGCAGGGACAGATACGGATTTCGGCTCGCGGCGGTGCTGGTGGTACCGGGGTCCG
Source organism: Protofrankia sp. Cj5 (assembly GCF_917627405.1). Lineage (NCBI taxonomy): Bacteria > Bacillati > Actinomycetota > Actinomycetes > Frankiales > Frankiaceae > Protofrankia > Protofrankia sp. Cj5. The sequence continues at coordinate 55,420 of NZ_CAKJTO010000001.1, read as the reverse complement.
ACGTCGGCGGCAGTACCACCACGGCTGCGTTGGCTTGGAATGTTGGACCGATGGTGGTGTGTACACCCACCCCAGCCAGGCCGGTGAGAACAATCCCGATGAACAGGATATACCAACGACGGACAAGAACCGCGATGAAATCCGAAAAATACACTCGTGCCCCTTGCCCCCCAGCGCGGGTCAGCATTGCGCCGACACCGGATCAGATCCAAGATACACGGCCGTCATCAGAGCGAGAAGAGTGCCGGGACTCCTCCTGGCCATGTAACACAAGCGCCAACGGGCCAACAAGTTACCAAGCCAGCCCCGCCGGCACAACTACATAATCTCATGCGGGTGAACACCAGGTGATGGGAAGAGAGCACCACCTGAACCCTGAGGCCGACCGCCGTACACGTCGATCCCACTTGCGGTTGCCGGTCAACCCATCTCCACCTGCCATCCGCTTGATGGACCCGATGATCTAAAACGGCGGGACGCTCTTTGCACAACAACCGAGTGCGCCACTAACAGTAACCATACACTATGAGACTGGAGTCATAGAAGGGGCCACCGGATCGCCCGAAGATCCTGACGCCGGCCGGAACAGCACATCGGTCCAGTAGTTGGAGTCACGGTAGGTAGCGTCAGGAAAGCCGCCGCCGTAGTGGTACACCCCGCTGGTCGCCCCAGCGGCGCGCAACGGCCCGTTGGCCGACACGGCCTGATCAAAAAACTCAGGGGTCGCCGAATAATGCCCCGTCGGCGCGAAATACGAGGCCGTGTAGGTCGTGGCGGCCTGGACCGGCACCGGCTTGGCCAGCATCACCACCTGCCAGCCGGTGTCGCTTTCGCCGACGGCCGTGGCGGTCGCCAGCCGGTCACCGGCGTCGGACCACAGGCTGACCGTATGTTCGCCGATATTGTCAGGGCCCTTGTAAAAGCGTATTCCAAGGATGTCACCTGGGGTGTCGACACGGAACCGGATCCCGACCTCAACCGCGGCGGGGTCCGGATCGGCCTCAGGCACGGGTTTCGCATCATTACTCCAGAGTGAGATCAGCTGCGAGTCCCCCCGCGGGGGCAGGCTTGGCGGCAGCCTCGGATTGCCGCCGGTGGAATCGCCGCACCCGGCGACCGCGAACCCCATCGCGCCCACGAGCAGGACCGTCGCGAGACAAGGCGAGAAGCGGTAGCACCTGCGATCGCCGCTGGGCGGCGCGGGCGTCCGGGCCGCCACCGACACGGCAAGCTTATGCTCGCGCACCTTTCGGCCCACCGGACGCCGCGGCCGGCCAGACCCGTGCACGGATGGGCCGCTGGCCCCGCACGCCGGACGCATGGAGGTCGTCATACAGACATATCCTTTGGTCGGAACACCGATTCAATTGATCGCCGCCTGGCGACGCGATCGATGCCAAGTGAACACGCCGCATGTACCCGGAAACAGCACGTTCACCTAAAGTGATACATCTCTTACTTTAAGTAAAGTACCCCGAAGACGCGGCCCGTGCGCACTCCCGAAGGAACGAAGAGGCCACACCGCGTTGTCATTATGTTGTTTCCAGATGACATTATCGAGGACCGGCATAGATCATAGCAGGGCCATGCTTCGATAAGCAGCGCATGGCCGCGACATCACCTGGCCAGTCGCAGATGGGGGAACCATGCCGAACATGCCGGCAAGCGCGTCAACACCGGGGATGCCGTCCCCACGGACTCCACCCGAGCCGGCTCCGGGGCCGGCTGGCGGCGCCCAGGAGAACGGCGTCACAGACAGCGACACCAGGAACGACGGCGGCGGAACAGGGCTCGGCGGGGCGGTACGGCGCGGCCTCGGCTTCAGCCTCCTGAACAACGCGCTCAGCCGGCTGGGCACCGTGGTCACCGGGATCGTGCTCGCCCGGCTGCTCAGCCCGTCGGACTACGGGGACTTCGCGGTCGCGCTGGTCGTCCTCAACGCCCTGTTGTCCATCAACGAACTGGGTGTCTCGCTCGCGATCGTGCGCTGGCCGGGGGAGCCACGGCTGATCGCCCCAACCGTCCAGACGCTGTCGACCGGCTTCAGCATCGGGCTTTACCTGCTTACCCTGGTGCTGGCACCGACCATCGCAGACCTGCTCGGCTCACCCGCGGCGACCGGTCTGGTCCGAGTGCTGGCCCTGAGCATGATTGTCGACGGGGTGGCATCCGTACCCGCCGCCCTGCTCACCCGCGCGTTCCAGCAGGGCCGGCGCATGATTGCCGACCTCGCCGCGCTCGCTGTCAACACAGGTGTCACGATCGGTCTTGCCGCCCTCGGGCACGGTGCCTGGAGCCTGGTCATCGGCTATCTGGCCGGTAACCTCACCACCTCAATAATGATCTTTGCCTTCGCCGGCGCGCGGATCAGGTTCGGCTTCGACCGGCACCAGGTACGTGGCCTGCTGGACTTCGGCCTGCCGCTGGCCGGGTCGAGCCTGCTGGTCTTCGGAGTGCTCAACATCCACTACGTGGTCGTCGGTGCTGTCCTGGGCCCGGTGGCCCTTGGCTTCTACATGCTCGCGTTCAACCTTTCCAGCTGGCCGGTGAACATGTTCTCGCTAGCCGTGCGGAGAGTGGCCATGCCGGCGTTCGCTCGGTTGTCCACCGACCGCAACGCGCTCACCGACGCGTTCGCCCGCTCGATCGCGCTGCTGATGGCCGCGACGCTGCCGGTCTGCGCGATCATCGCGGTGCTCGCCGGACCCCTCATCCACATCGTCTACGGCCCGAAATGGGATGCCGCAGCCGACGCCCTGCGGTGGCTGGCGGTCCTCGGGGCGTGCCGGGTCGCGGCTGAACTCGCCTATGACCTGCTGGTGGGCGCGGGCCGTTCGCGCGCGGTCTTCGCCGTCCAGGGCAGCTGGCTGGCGGCGCTCGCCCCGGCCCTGTTCATCGGGGCGCGGGCAGGCGGGATCGGTGGCCTTGCGTTCGCCCAGGCCGCGGTGGCGGTGGTCGTGGTAGGCCCGGCGTTCATATTCGCCATCGCCAGGGCGGACGTAGGGCCCATCGCCGCGCTGCGGTACTGCGGCCGCCCTGTTGTCGCGACCACGGTCCTTGTCCTGGTCATGGTGGGGCTCGGCACGGTGGTACGCGGGGACCTCGCCCGGCTGCTGCTGCTCCCCCCCGCCGGGCTGGCCGCGTGCGCCGTGCCCCTGTTCCCGCTGCGGCGGCTGGTACGGCCAGGGCCGCACCAGCCGTCGCGGGACACTTCCTACGGCGTCGAAACGGCTGAAGCGGCCGAAACAGCCGCAACGGACGCCGAGGGCACGGCCTCGCACAGCCCGTCGGTACCGGTCGCCGGCCGGTAGGCCTTCAGACAAGCCACGCAGCGCAGATCGGGATCAAGCCTGTCCCCGCAGGAACAGACCCAGCCCAGATTCCGTCCAGGATTGCCCGCGACCAGCGCGTACGCGGGCACATCCCGAATGACGACCGCGCCAGCGGCCACAAACGCGTACACACCCACGGTCACTCCGGCGACAATCGTCGCGTTGGCACCGATCGTCGCGCCACGGCGGATGAGCGTCGGAGCAAGCGCGTCCCGCGTCTTCTTCACCTCGGCACGCGGCCGGAAGTCGTTGGTGAAGACCATGTTCGGGCCCAGGAAGACATCGTCCTCCACGGTCACCTTGTCCCACACGAGCACCGCGTTCTTCACCGTCACCCGGTCACCGATCCGGGCGCCGGACTCGACGAAAACATGATCACAAATGTTGCAGCCCGCACCGATCACGGCACCGGGCAGCACGTGCGCGAACGCCCAGACCCGGGTCCCCGGGCCCACGTCGTCGCTCTCACACAGACCATGGGAATGGACGAACACGGCATCGTCGGAGGGCCTGGAAGCCTCCCGAGGCTTGGAGAACTCCGTCATGGCAGCGCCCGCCGGAGCTCATCGGCGACCCGCCGCTGCTGCTCAGGGGTGATATGCGGATACAACGGCAAGGAGAGGATCTCTCCAGCGGCCTTCTCCGCGACGGGGAAGTCACCGGCAGCGTGGCCAAGCCCCGCGAAGGCCGGCTGCAGATGCAACGGCACCGGGTAGTGGATCCCGGCTCCCACACCCTGTTCGTGCAACCGGGCCAGTACCGCGTCCCGGTCGGGAATCCGCACCACGTAAAGGTGCCAGACATGGATGTTGCCCGGCAGCGTTGCCGGTAGCCGGACCCGGGGGTCGTCGCCCAACAACTCGTCATAACGGACCGCCGCGGCCGCTCGCGCCTCGTTCCACCGGGCCAGCCTGGTCAGCTTGGCCCGCAGCACAACGGCCTGCAGGGTATCGAGGCGCGAGTTGAAGCCCAACGACTCGTGCACGTACTTGCGTTCGCTGCCGTGCGCGCCCAACAGACGCACCTTGCGCGCGAGCTCGGCATCATTGGTCAGCACGGCACCCGCGTCACCGGCGGCACCGAGGTTCTTCCCCGGGTAGAAACTGGTGGCCGCCAGCAGACCGAGCCCGCCAGCGGCCTGTCCGTCGCGGACAGCGCCCTGTGCCTGCGCGGCGTCCTCAAGGACGATCGTGTCGGCGCGGCAGGCGGCCGCGATCCGCTCGACCGGCGCGGCCTGCCCGTACAGATGGACCGGGATCACCGCGCGAGTACGTTCGGTCAACGCCGCGCCCACCGCGTCCGGATCCAGCAGCAGATGCTCGTCGTCGACGTCGGCGAACACCGGCAGCGCGCCCGCGCGCAGCACCGCCTCGGCGGTGGCCACGAAGGTGTTCACCGGCAGGATGACCTCGTCAGCACCGACATTGTCACCGGTAGCGGCTCGGGTGCCAGTGCCAGTGCCGGCACCGACGCCGGCCGCGCGCAGCGCCAGCTCGATAGCGTCGGTGCCGTTGCCCACACCCACGCAGTACCCGACACCACAGAAGTCGGCGTACTCGCGTTCGAAGGCGGCAACCTGCTTCCCACCGACAAACGCGGTGGTCGCGAGCACCTCGTCGAACCCGGCCCGCACCTCCTCGGCGATCTCGGCCTGTGCAGCCGCCAGATCCACCAACGGAATCGTGGTCACCGCGACGTCCCTTCCATGGGGTAAGACGGCAGCTTCGCGAAGCCCGGAGCCACCGGATCTGAAGATGACTGACTGGAAGCGACCGCCCGGGCCGGGGGATTATCCGGCTGGACACGACGGGCGTTGAAGTCGTCCAACGCCGCCTGTCCACGCAGCTGGTCGTAGTGTCGCCGCACCTCGTGGGCGAACAGGCCCGCCGCGCTCACTCCGAGAGTACGCACCTCAGGCCGGCCCACGCCGGCCTGGAGCGTCCGGGCGTAGAGCGCCTCCTGGACACGAGCCGCGCGCTCCAGCGAGAAACGCCGCGTCACCAGATCGCGACCATAGTCGCCCAGCTGGCGGCGGCGATCCGCGTCCGTAAGCAGTGGCTTAAGAATCTTGGTCAGTCGACGCGCACCACTGATCCGGTCGCCCTCGCCAATGCCGTACCAGCCCTGCCAGAGGAACGCATCGACGCTTTCGGGAGCCAGCAGCTCGAAGAAGCCGCCCTCACCCTGGACGATCAACGGCTTCGCAAAAGCCGCGGCCCGCAGTGCCGACCCGCCCATACCGATCGAGATGTCGGCAAGGGCGTACGCGGGCCGCGGATCGGTGAGCTCGCCGGTGAACACGACCACCTTGCCGCCCCGGACGGCGCCGATCCGCGCGGCATGCGCGGCAAGCTGCTCCCGCGCGGGGCCGTCACCCACCACCACCAGCCGCACCGGCAGGTCCACCGCCAGCCGGGCAACAGCGTCGACCGCGGCCAGAAGCCCTTCCAGCTTCAGCTCGGTGGCGAGCCGCGACACCACAACCACATGAAGATCGGCCGGATTCAGGTCGAAACGGGTTCGCAGCTGGGTGAGCGCGGCATCGCCAACCGCGTCCGGGGCGTTGGCACGCACGTCGACCGGTGGCTCGATGAGGTCGACCGGACCGCGCCGCACCGCTCTGGCGGACTCGCCGATCAGCTCCGTGCCGACCACCAGGGGCATGGTGGCCGGCAGGAACGGCGCAACCGCCATGGACATCACCGTGGCGAAGGCCGGCACACCCAGCCTCGTCCGCGGCCCGACGAAGGCCTCCAACGCCGGCGGCCACTCGTAGCCGTGCACCAGCTCGATCCGCCGTTCGCGCACCACCCGGCACAGTGCGCTCATCACCCGGGGCGACGGCCGCCGCCCCGGCTTCGGCGACGCGACGTAGTCAAGCCCGAGCGCACGCACCGTTTCGACAAGCGGGCCGGGCACCCCGAAGACGGTCACGTCATGGCCCAGATCCCGTACGGCCCCCGCCAGCTCCACCGCGTTGAGCTGGCTTCCCCCGATCTCCATCAGGTGGGGATAAACCAAGATCCTCACGAGCTGTGCACACCCTGTCCGACAACGCCATCCACGACATGCGCGCCGCCGATGCCACCGATGCCACCGGTGATGGCGTCCAGCAGCGCGTCCACCACCTGATCATGCTGTTGCTCGGTCATCGTGTGGAACAGGGGCAGGATCAGCGACTGCTCGGTCAGCCATTCGGTGACAGGAAGATCATCACGTCGCTGCCCGCCATAGGCGGGCTCCAGATGGGAGGCCATGATGCCGCGTCTGGCCGAGATGCCGCGCTCGGCCAGGAGAGCGAGCAGCTCGTTGCGGCCCACCCCCGAGGTCGGCGGTGGGACCACCCAGAAGCTCTGGTAGTTGGTCATCCCCCCTGGCGGATCGCCGACGGTCACCAAACCTGGAACCACCGCGAGCAACCGCTGGTAGCGCTCAGCGAGGATGCGGCGACGTTCGACCATCGCGTCGAGCTTTGCCAGCTGGACCAGCCCGACCGCAGCCTGGATGTCGGTCATCCGGTAGTTGAAACCGGTCTCGCCATAGCTTTCCAGCACCGGCTGCCGGCTGCGGTGCCGCTCGGCCGCGCTCACGTTCATCCCGTGTTCGCGCAGCCGCCGCGCACGTGCGGCCCAGGCGGGATCGGTCGTGGTGAGCATCCCCCCCTCACCGGTGGTGAGCAGCTTGCGCGGATGGAACGACCATGCCGCAAGCGGCGCGCCCGCGCCGACCCACCGGCCGTTCATCGTCGAGCCGGCGGCGCAGGCCGCATCCTCGACCACGGCGACACCGCGCGGCCCGCACAGCCGCGATACCCCCTCAACATCCGCGGGTACCCCGCCCTGATGAACAACGATCACCGCGCGGGTGCGGTCAGTGAGAACGGGAGCCACCGTGTCCGCCGTGATGTTCCCGGTCGACGCCTCGACATCGGCGAACACCGGCGTGCCGCCGACATAACGGACGGCGTTCGCCGTGGCGATGAACGACAGGGACGGCACCACCACCTCGTCACCCGGGCCGATATCCAGCAGCACCAACGCGAGATGCAGCGCGGTCGTGCAGGACGACACCGCGACCGCCTCGCCACCGCCGAGCCTGTCCGCGAAGGCGCGTTCGAACTCGGCGACCCGCGGCCCCTGGGCAACCCATCCGGACCGGACCGCGTCCGCCGCGGCCTGTGCCTCCTGCTCACCCAGCCAGGGCGTCATCACCGGGATAGGGCTCATCGATCGGCCGCCTTCACCGTGGTGAGCGCCGTGACACTCGCACGATCACCGGCGGGCCCGGCGGGCAGGCCGCACAGCTCGGCCAGCTCAGCCGTGCGGGCCGCCCAGTCATGGCGGCCGGCGAACGTACGCCTGTCAGCCGCGAGGCTGTCGGTACGGAGCACATCCAGCGCCGCCGCGGTCTGGGCGGCAAAGCGCTGCGGGCTCGCGCCAATGCTGATCAGGTCAGTGTCCAGCCAGCGGCTGGCGGGCAGGTCGGTACTTACCGCGCCCCGGCCCGCGGCCAGGTACTCAAGGGTCTTGAGCGGAAAACTGGCCTGGTTGAAGGCGGAATCGGTGTACGGGGTGAGCCCCACATCAATCATGCGCAGGTACGACGGCAGGTCCGCGAACGCCTTCGGGCCCACCCACTCCACGTTGGGCCGTGACAGCAGCGCGTCCAGACGCTTGATCTCGAATGTCGCCTGCCGCGGCCCGACGAGGAGGACGGAGATACCCCGATCGGCCACCGCCTCCAGATGCGTCAGATCGATGCGGTCGGACAGGTGCCCGACAAAACCCGCGATCGGGGACGGCAGGTGCACGTCCTCCGGCAGTGGCGCGTTGTCACAGCCGGCGAAGTGGCCGGCGTCGACACCGTTGGGCACCAGCACCGGCTCGGTGCCCATGGCCCGCCACCGGTCCACCAACACCGGGGAGACTCCCACGACCACGTGTGCCTTGGTGAGCTGGCGCCGCTCGGCCTGTTCCAGCCACGGCCTGGACACGCCCATCAGCTCGGCACCCGCGACGAAGTCGTCGGTGCCGTAGAAGACCCGGCGGGCCCCGGGCGCGACATCGAGCAGGTCGGCAAGGGAGTCCACGATGACCGCGCGAACGGTCGCACCGATACGCCGCAAAGCCCGCCGGACGGCGTCACGGGCGGCCAGCCTCGCCGCCTCCCGCATGACCGGACGGCTCACCCCGGGCGGGGTGACGGGCGTCAGCCGGATGATCCCCGGCTGGACCACGCGCAGCCGGGGACGACGCAGGGCAGCGGCGGTGTTGCGGTCCTTCAGCGGCGTCAGGTAGGAGATCGGCGGGTCGACCCACAGCACCGGGAGCTGGCGCGACAGGTGCAGCGCAACATGGCGCATCGGGAACCAGATCCCGTCCCAGGACGTACCGGAACTGCACACCACGAGCTCGCGGGGCCGCGTGAGCGCGGGCAGCGAGCTCATGAGCCGAGCTCCGGCCGCGCCTCGCGCCACCATGCGACCAGCTGCCGCAGGCCTTCCGTGAGGCCGACCTCGGCCTTGAAACCCAGCCGGGACGCGGCGGCCGAGGTGTCCGCGAGGCGGCGGGCCACCGGGTTCACCCGGCGCGCGGGCCCGTGCTCCAGACCGAGATGACCGGCGCCCATCACCGCGGCCAGGGCCTCGGCAAGTTCACGCAACGACGTCTCGACACCGGACGCGACGTTGAAGACCTCGTCGGTGATGTCCGCCTGCGCCGCCATCAGGTTGGCCCGAGCGATGTCCGTGGTGAATACGAAGTCCATGGTCTGCGTGCCGTCGCCCAGGATGAGCGGCGGCTGGCCAGCGGCGATCCGCTCCATCCAGCGCACCAGGACTTCGGTGTACACACCGTGCACGTCCATCCGCGGTCCGTACACATTGAAGTAGCGCAGCGCCACGTAATCAAGGCCATACATGGCGTAGAAGCTACGGAGAAGACCTTCGTTGAAGACCTTCGCCGCGCCGTAGATCGTGTCGTTGTGGTACGGATGATGATCTTCGGATGTGGGGAACACCGCCGCCTGGCCGTACACGGATGCCGACGACGAGGCCACTACCTTGCGCACACCGCTGGCGACCGCGGCCTCCAGGACGTCGAAGGTCCCGTCGACAAGCACCTCGAGCGCCAGCCGGGGCTCCTCGGCGCACTGGGTGATCCGGATCGCGGCCAAGTGGAACACGATGTCGGTTCCGGGCATCAGCTCCGCCAGTAACGCGCGGTCGCGGATGTCGCCGGTGACCAGACGCACCCGCCCGGACCTCAGGGCGGTGGCCAGGTTGGCCTCGCGGCCACGGGTCAGGTTGTCCAGCACCACGACCTCGGCCGCGCCGGCCTCGACAAGCTGGTCACACACGGTCGAGCCGATCGTTCCGGCACCACCGGTGACCAGGCAGCGAGTGCCGGCGAGGGCAACGGCGGCGCTCCGCGGAGCCGTGGTCATCGGGCGACCTCCAGCAGCGGGACGCGGGCGCCGCCGGAACGCAGGCTGCGCGAAGCGGCCTCAAGCATTCCCAGGACCCGCAGGCCAGCGCGGCCATCGGTCGCGGACGGGCTCCCGCTTTCGATCGCCGTCGCCCACTGGGTCATCACCGTACTCAGCGCTTCCCGTTCGGCCAGCGCGGGGGCGACCATGTCGCCACTGCGATAGGAGATCATCATGTTCCGCCTGCTCTCACTTTCCAGCACGTTGGCTTCCGCGAGATCGACCCCGCGGTCATAGATCGACAGACGCTGCGCGGGGTCCAGGTCGTTCCAGACGAGGGTCCGCCGCGAACCACCGACGATCACCGTTCGAACCTTGATCGGCGATAGCCAGTTCACATGGGTGTGGGCGATCGCGCCGTTGGACAGCGCCATCGACAGGTAGCCGACGCAGGCCCTGCCCGCGCCGATCGGGTCGGCACCGGTGGCCGTCACGGCTTCGGGCGTCACTCCATCGGGCAGAATGAAGTCGAAGATTGACAGGTCGTGCGGAGCAAGATCCCAGATCACGTCGACGTCACGCTGGACGAGACCGAGATTGACCCGCACCGAGTCGACGTACTGGATCTCGCCGAGGGCGCCGGCCCGGACCAGTTCGCGGATCTTCATAACCGCCGGCGTGTAGCAGTAGGTGTGGTCGCACATAAGAACGAGGCCACGGGACTCCGCCGCGTCGACCAGCTTGCGGCCTTCCGCCACCGACGAGGCGAGCGGCTTTTCGACGAGCACGTGCTTGCCCGCGTCCAGCGCCCTCAATGCGACATCCACATGTGTGGCAGCCGGCGTGGCAATGGCCACCGCGCCCACCTGCGGATCATCAAGAATGTCATCAAGCCGGTCCGTGGCCCGAACATCGCCGTACGAACCGGCGACCGCACGGGCGCGGTCGCTGTCAATATCGCACAGCCACCTGAGCCGGAACTCCGAGCTTCCCCGGAGGTTTCGGACGAGGTTGGGACCCCAGTACCCCGCACCGACAACGGCCGCACCGATCAAGGACAACGCTTTCCCCCAAAAAGACGGTACGAGTTCGCCGGGCACGCGAGCGTGCCCGGCGAACTCCACGGCAAATCACCGCACGACGACAGGACTACGAAGTCGGGTCAAACACTACGTCAACCCAGTAGTTGGCGGCATTATACGTGGTTGTTGGAAACGCCGAGGTGGCCGAGTAGATATACAGGCCGTTACCACCGGACGAAGGGCTGGACGGCGCGGTGAGCGGACCACTCACCAGCCCGGATGACAGGAAGTAGCCACCATTGACGGAATAGTGGCCGACGCTGGTGTGGTAGGAGACCACGTAGGTACTACCTGCGGTAACAGCAACCGGCGTCGAGAAACGAACCTCCTGCCATCCGGTAGTCGACTCACCGGTAAACGTAGCGGTGGCCAGCGCCGTGCCGGAGCCGCTCCACAGCGTGCCCGTGTGCGTACCGGTGTTGGCTGCTGACTTGTAGAAACGAACGCCGAGAATCCGGCCATTCACGGAGGGTATGAACTGCACCCCCAGCTCAGCCGCGTTGGTGTCGCCCGCGTCGACAGATCCCGGCACTGTCGAATCACTCCAAAGTGAGAACGGTCCGGTCGGACTTGATGCACTGGCTGTGGTGAACGTCCAGCTGGTGGACGACATCGTATTCCCAGCCGCATCTTTGGCACCACTGACGGTGACAGTGTACTGAGTGCTCGGCGTCAGGGCCGCGGCGGGGGTGAAGGTCTCCGTGAACGCGGCGGCGTCATAGGCGGCCGAGCCGCTGACCGGGCCACCCCCACCGGACAGGGTCATGGTGACCGTCGAAGGGACGACCGCCTCCGTGAAGGCCGCCTGAGGCGCCACGTCCACCGGGACCGACGACGCACCACCCAAGGGCGACCGTACCGCTACCGCCGGTGGTGTATTATCGGGCGGCGCGGTCGTGGTGAACACCACGTCCACCCAGTAGTGGGCACCGGCGAAACTGTGGTCAGGGAATCCACCAGCGCCGTACAGGTACAGTCCGTTGCCGCCCGCGGTAGCGCTGTCCGGTGCATGGAGTGGTGCGTTGTTGACGGTGGTGTTCAGCACGCCGGCGCTGGCCGAGTAATGGCCGTTCGGCGCGTGGTAAGAGGCAACATAGGTGGTGCCGGCGGTGATCGCGACCGGCGCGGAAAGGCTCACCTGCTGCCATCCGGACGCGGTCTCACCCGTGAAGGTCGCGGTCGCGAGCGCGGTGCCGTTATTCGTCCACAGCGTGCCCACATGCGTGCCGGTGTTCGCCGCGCTCTTGTAGAAGCGCAGCCCGGTCACCCAGCCGCTGGTATCCGCGCTGAAGCGCACGCCGAGCTCGACTCCCTGGGTGTCGCCGGAATCCAGCGTCGCGGGGACGGAAGTCGTGTCAAAAATCGAACACGGGCACCGGCCCGCGGTGGTGAAGGACCAGGATACGGGCGCCATCATATTGCCGGTCGGGTCGGTCGCCCCGGATACCGATACGGTGTAGACGTGACCGGTCGCCAGCGTCGCGGTCGGCGTGAGTGTCGCTGTCCTGCTCGGCCCGTCGTAGGCCACCGTCGACGCGATGACGCTGTTGTCCTGGGTGTCAGTCAGCCGCATCGTGATGCTCGACGGCGTGACGCGCTCACTGAAGACCGCCTTTATCGCCGCGGTGACCGGGACGCTGTTCGCGCCCGCGCCCGGGGCCGTGCTGGTGATCGTCGGCGGGGTCACGTCCGGTGGTAGCGACAGGACCACGTCAACCCAGTAGTTCGTGGTCGACGGCTGCGTCGGGAACGCATGGTTGCCGTAGACATAGACACCGTTCGGCCCGTCCTGCCCGCTGGCGAGCGCGTGCAACGGCGGGTTGTCGACCCCGGCTGAGGCGAACTGGTTGAGCGTGGTCGAGTAGCGGCCAGTGGTGGTGTGGTAGGAGGCGATGTAGGTGGTGTCCTTGACAATGGACACGGGAGTGGCGAACGTCAGCGTCTGCCAGCCCGTGCTGCTCTCCCCGCTGAACGTACCGGTAGCCAGCTGGGTACCAGTGGACGACCACAGCGTCCCGGTGTGGGTGCCGGTATTCGCCGGCCCCTTGTAGAACCGGATACCGGTGATCTTTCCATCCTCGTCGGAGCGGAACTTGACCCCGAGCTCGACCGCGCCGGTGTCAGCTTCGGTGATATTCGCCGGAGTCGCGGAGTCGGGCCATATACCGCACGGGCACAGGCCGTCCGCCGGTGGCTGCTGCGTGGTGGTGAAGGTCCACGTCACCGGAGCGGCAAGCAGGTTGCCCGCGATGTCACGCACACCGCTGACGGTCGCCGTGTAAGTCGTACCGGTAGCCAGCGCCGCGGTCGGTGTGAATGTCGCGGTCCTGGTCGCCGCGTCGTACCCGACGCCACCCGCCACGTTCTGCCCACCCGCGCCGACGGTGAAGGTGATTGTCCCCGGCTGCACGGCCTCGTTGAAGACCGCCGTCGGGGTCACCGCCGTCGACACGCTGGACGACGAGGGCAGCGGTGTCTGGCTCGTCACCGCCGGCGGGGTGACGTCAGGTGGCGCGACATCGGAGAACACCGGGTCCACCCAGTAGTTGGTGGATCCGTAGGTGCTGGTCGGGAACCCGGTGCCGCCCGCGCGGTAAACCCCGTTGGGAGCGCTCCCGGAGTCCTTGGCCGCGTGCAGCGGCACGGCGTCAGCCGCACTCACCTCGAAGAAGCCCGCGTCCGCCGCGTAGTGCCCGGCCGGCGCCCAGTAGGAGGCGACATAGGCGGTGTTCCTGGTTATCTGCACCGGCTGTGCGAAGGTGACCTGCTGCCAGCCGGACGCGCTCTCCCCGGTGAAGGTGGCGGTGGCCAGCTGGGTGCCGGTGGCCGACCACAGCGTGCCGGTGTGCGTACCGGTGTTTCCGCTGCCCTTGTAGAAACGGACTCCGGTGACCCAGCCGTCGACGTCAGCGGTGAAGCGGACGCCCAGTTCCAGCGCGGTCGTGTCGGTGACCGCCGGCGTCTTCGGGGTCACGGCGGAACCGAAAACCATGCACGGGCAGCTGACATTGACCGATACGGTCACCGGCGCCGAGATGTTGGCACTGTCGTCAGACGCACGGGCCTTGATAGTGAGCGCCCCGAGGCCGTGGACCGTCCCGGTGTAGGTCCAGCTCTCACGCCCGGTCGCCGGATGCCAGGTGGCGCCGCCGTCGATGGAGACCTCCACACCGCCGACGGCTCCGCCACCGGCGTCGGCAGCGGTACCGGTCACGGTCAGTTGGCTGCCATTGGTGACGGCTGTTGCGGCGGCCGGCGAGGTGATGGCCACCGACGGTGCCGTGTGGTCCGTCGACGCGGTGGCCGTGACCAGCCCTGGCATCAGCGTTGCCGGCTGCGCGCCCATGTCCGCCAGCAGGTTCACTGTCGCCTGCTGCATGTTGGCGTCAACCGCCGTTGCCGTGCCGTCGTGCACGGCGTCCAGGCCCCAGGTGAACTGGATGGTGCCCGCGCCGAACACCAGCGCGCCGCTCGCGGCACGGTAGAGCGTCATGTGGTGCGTGGTCGTACCGGCCGCGACCGTGGTCCCGTAGTCCTGAAGGTACTGGCTGACAGCGCCGGTGGTCGTCGACAGCTGTACGAGGCCGGCCGGGCGGAAGCCGTTGTCGAGATCCTCATCGGACTCGTACCCGATCGAGTGCTGGGAGAGAGCCGCCGACGTCCCGGGCGCCAGGCTGGCGACAGCGGTGTTGCGCCAGAAGCGCATCTTGCCGTCCGCGGCCGGGACCATCATGGTGAGGTCGTCACTGTTGACCATGTAAGCGGTACCGGTCAGCGAGTTCTCCGGACGGCCGCCGTCGGCTGGCGGGCTCTTGCGTGGGTCACGCCAGGTGCCGGTCCATGTCGGCGGGTCCTGCGGGTCGACCACGTCGAGGTAGGTCTCCTTGTAGGTGACCATGGTTCGGTACGGGGTGTCGGACCCCTCGGTGCTCGGCTCCCAGCGGGTCTTCCAGTAGACCTCGTTGCCGCTGAAGAAGGCCAGGTTGACACCGGCGTCCCGGGCCGCCTCGACATTCGCCCGCTGCGGGCCCGACCAGTACTCGTCGTGGCCGACCGAAAGGAACGTCCGGTGGTTGGTCAGCAGGCTGCCGTAACGATCGGTGTCGACACCGCTGGCGTACGAGACATCGTAACCATTGCGCTCAAGAAAACGAATCATCGGGTACTCGTTGGCGAAGACGAAGTCACGGCCGTCCGGAACGTCACCACGAGTTGTGAACGGACGGTTGTAACTGACCTTGTAGGCGCGTCCGATCGGCCCCGGGTACAGGCTCGCCCCGCCAAAGGAGTTGTACGCCTGCCAACTGGTGTCGGAGGTCTGGTACAGCACGTCCGAGTGGCTTGCATCGTTGCGCACGACGAAGACGATGTGGTTGTCCGCGCCCGTGTCGGTACGGACCAGCTTGGCCACGTAGACGCCGGAGACCGCGCTGCTCGGCACCGCCCAGGCCGCGGACTCCGCCCAGTTGCCGCAATCGGTGAGGTTGGTGGCGGTGTAGAAGAGGCAGGCAGGCTGGTTCTGCACGCCAGAGTGGTTGACGGTGGCCATCTTCCTGGCTCCGTCACCGCCGTACCAGCCGAGCCGATAGATATCGAGCCGATAGGCGCTGGCACTGGTCTTGATCTTAAAGTGCACCGTGCCACCGGCATTGACACTGATATCGGTGCTGAATCCCTGGATGGTGTCGTCGCCGGTGCCGGCGAGGTCCCATTCGGACTGCGGCGAACCGGTCCGGGTGTTCTCACAGGCGATCGGGTTGACGACTGGCGGACCACATGGGTCGGCCGCGCGCGCACGAGAGGCAAGCGGTACGGAAAGGGCTATCAGAATCCCGACCGTTACCGACAGGACAATCCATCGTGAAGCGAGCGGCGAGACGAGACACGAATACGCCCTTGTTCTGCTTGCGGCCAGCGCCGAGGACAGCTTTTTTCCGCTGTTTGAAATTCTCACCTGCAGGACTCCTACCTGCGGAGACGCCCCCGGAAGAACGTCATTTGATCACGCAAAGCCCCAGGATGGACGGAGTCCGAAAATCGGTGATATATCGACATGGCATGCTCGACCCCCCCAGCTTCCCCAGCTGTGGCCCGGCTGCCACGGCAGTACCGCGGCACCGCGCCGACCCCCCGGCGAAGCAGCCCCCTCCTGGACGTCGGGCTACCCCCCTACCGGAGCCCGACCATCAGAAATTACCCTATATGGCGTCGCATATCCAGTCTCAGTCCGCATGTTGTGTTGATGACCAGAAAATTGTCCCCTTAACGACACACAGCCCGATCGCCGGTCAACAGCGAGCCCTAAATTTAGGAAAAATTTTGGCAAAAAGTCGTATTAAATATTGACAGTTGATTCTTAACTTGCCCAAAGGGAAAAGTGCCCATGTACTCGACACTGCGTGACGGTCCACCGCCCCGCCCATCGGAGGCCGCATCCGATCAGTCACGGCCGGCCCGACGCCCCGCGGGCCTGGCCGTCGCCCCGGTCGTACTCATGCTCGGCCTCACCAGCATGCTCACCGATCTGTCCACCGAGATGGTCACCGCGGTGCTGCCGCTGTACCTCGTCCTCTCCCTCGGCTTCAGCCCGCTCCAGGTCGGCGTCGTCAACGGCCTGTACCAAGGTGTGACCGCGCTGGTCCGGCTGGCGGGAGGCGTAGCCTCGGACCGCTTCGGACGGCACCGTGACGTGGCCGCGGCGGGTTACGCGCTGTCGGTGCTCTCCAGGTTCGCTCTGCTCGTGCCCGGGGGCTCGGCGGCGGTCGTCTCGGGTTCGATCGTGACCGACCGGGTAGGTAAGGGCATCCGCACCGCACCTCGGGACGCGCTGCTCTCGCTGGCCGCCACCGAGAACGGTCTCGGAGTCGCGTTCGGGGTGCACCGGGCCATGGACACCTTCGGCGCGATGCTCGGCCCGGTGGCGGCGTTCGCGGTCCTGTCGACCGTTCCCGGCAGTTACCGCCTCGTCTTCGCGGTCAGCGCGTGTGCCGGTGTGGTGGGCCTGGCTGTCCTGGTGTTCTTCGTCGACCGCAGCCCGGCTCCCGAACCCGCTGGACGGCCCGGCCCGTCGGCCCCCGCCGGAACTGCGGCCCCCGCCGGAACTGCGGCCCCCGCCGATATGCCGGCGCAACCAACAATGAAAATGTCACTGCGAGATATGATGCTCGCCGTGACCGACCGGCGGCTGCGCCGGATTCTGGTGGCCGGCTGCGTGCTGGCGCTGGCAACCATCGGCGACGCGTTCATCTACCTGCGCATGCAGCGAACTCTCGAGATCACGCCGACGATGTTCCCTCTGCTCGCGGCCGGAACATCTGGTATGTACCTGCTCACCTCGGTTCCGCTCGGACGGCTGGCGGACCGGATCGGGCGGGCCCGGGTGTTTCTCGGTGGCTTCGGAGCTCTGCTGGGTGTCTACGTGACGCTGCTTTCGCCGCTGCGGGGGATGACCGCGCTACTGTGTTGTCTGGGTTTCCTGGGCCTGTACTACGCTGCCACCGACGGCGTCCTGTCAGCACTCACCAGCGCCGCGCTGCCCGCCGGAGCTCGAACCACCGGCCTGGCGCTGGTGCAGACCGGCGTGTCACTCGGTCAGCTGGCGGCCTCGGCCGCCTTCGGCGCGCTGTGGACGGTCGCCGGTGTGGAAACCGCGTTGACCGCGGCTGCTGTTCTCCTTGCCGTCGCCCTTGCCATCGCATGGTCAGCTCTGCGGAGGACGATGTGACCGCCAGCACCAGATCATCAGCAAGATCGACCGTGCCGCGCTCGAACCGCTGGCGCCGGCGCGCAGCGTTCGCGGTGGTTGTACTGTGCGCTGTCGCGCTCACCATCGGCTATGGGATCAGCCTCGCCCACCGCTCGTCCCCGGTAGCGGCCCAGGCCGCAAGCCCGCGTCCGATCGACCTGACCTCGCTGCTGCGCACCCCGGTGGTCGTCTTCCGCAGCAGCGAACGCGGGCCTAGCTACGGCGAGGTGTCCGTCGCGAAGCTCAACGACCTGACCGCTCCGCGCGTCGTCACGAACCTGCAGTGCGACCGTGTCGACATGGTGGCCACGGTCGGGCTGTGCCTGGCGGCGAGCCCGGGGATCTACACCAGTTACAAGGCGTTCACGTTCTCTGCGGACATGCAGGTGCGGCACGGCTTCAACATCGTGGGCATTCCGAGCCGGGCCCGCCTGTCCCCGGACGGCCGGCTGGCCGCGGTAACCACGTTCGTCTCGGGCCATTCCTACGCAAGCGCGGGTTTCTCGACCGCTACGACGCTCTACGACGTCTCCGCCGGCCGGGAGATCGGCAATCTCGAGTCGTTCACCGTCACCAGGGATGGCAAGGAGATCCACCCCACCGACGCCAACTTCTGGGGAGTGACCTTCGATCATGACGATGACCGCCTGTACGCGACGCTGTCCACCGGTGGCCAGACCTATCTTGTGGTCGGCAGCATCAGGACGCGGACGCTGCGCACCCTGACGACCAACGTCGAATGCCCGTCCCTGTCACCGGACGGAACCCGGATCGCCTTCAAGAAACGCGCCCAGGGAAGCCTGGTGCAGTGGCGGCTGACCGTGCTGGACCTCGCGACGATGCGCGAGACACCGCTCGCCGAGACCCGTAGCGTTGATGACCAGGCTGCCTGGTTCGACCAGAACACCGTTGCCTACGGCCTGCCGAGAACCTCGGACCAGGACAGCGTGATCAATGATGTGTGGGGAGTGGCCGCTGATGGGTCTGGTACCCCTCGGGTACTGGTGGCGCAGGCGTGGTCGCCCGCTTTCGTCCAGACCGGGATCTCGGGCTGACCAGAGCGGCGCGTCGACCGGGTCACCAGCGGGCCAGCGGGCCAGCGGGCCGCTACCGGGTCAGTGAGTGAAAACGATTCTGGGCCGCGGCCAGCCCTTCGGCGACGACCTGTTCGACCGCGTCCGCCGCGGTGTCCACCACGACGGCGAGTTCCTTGCGCTCGACCGAGGAAAAGTCCCGCAGGACGAAGTCTGCGGGGTCCATCCGACCGGGTGGACGCCCAATACCGAGCCGAACTCGCAGGTAGTCACGCGAGCCCAGCGAAGCCGTAACGGATCGTAGACCATTATGACCGTTGTCGCCGCCGCCGAGCTTGAGCCGGACAGCTCCGAAAGGGATATCCAGCTCGTCGTGCACGACCAGAACTCGTCCTACCTCAGCCTTGAAAAAGGCACGCAGAGCCGCGACCGGGCCGCCCGAGGCGTTCATGAACGAATGTGGCTTGGCAAGCACCGCCTGGGCCCCGGCAAGCCGCGTCTGCATGACGTCGGCGCGTGCCCGATGGGTCCGAAAACGGTCCCCGACCCGCTCGGCAAGCAGATCGAGGACCATGAAGCCGATGTTGTGCCGGTTACCGGCGTACGTCGGACCGGGATTGCCCAGTCCGACGACCAGCCATGGCCCGGCAACCGCGCCATCGGCTCCCAAGCCGGTCATGACACCACCAGCGGGCTCATCAGGCCGAGGCGTCGGTCTTCTCGCCCGCCGCGGCGGCTGTCACGCCGCCGGCTGCCTGCTCGGCCCCGGCGAGTTCGGCGTCCATCTGGGCGACCGTCAACTTCGCCAGCCCCTGGACGACGACCTGCCCCGCGTCGGTGTCCAGGATGGAACCCGCGGGCAGGATGAGCTGACCAGCATTGATGTTCGCGCCGGGTTCGAGGCCGGCAATGTCGACCTCGATCGACCCGGGGATGTCAGTCGCGTCGGCCCGCACCGAGACGGTGGTCAGCTGCTGGTCGACGAGAGTGTCGCTGTGGGCGTCACCGACCAGTACGACCGGGACCTCCACGGTGACCCGCTCGCCGGTACGGATGATGACCAGGTCGACGTGTTCGAAACTACCTCTGATCGGATGCCGCTGGACGTCCTTGGGAAGAGCGAGCTGAGTCCCGTCGGACAGCTCCAGCCGGAGCAGCACATTCGTGCCGGCACTGGTTTTGAACGCGTGCAGGAGCTCGTGGGCCTGCAGCGAGATATGGCGGGGCGGTTGACCGTGACCGTACAGAACGGCCGGGACCTTGCCGGCCTTGCGGGTACGACGAGCCCCGCCCTTGCCGAACTCGGTACGCGGCTCCGCGGCAATGCGGACCTCGGACATGGCGGTACTCATCCTCCTACAGGCTGGGGAACAACGGCGCGGCGCGAAACAAGCGGGAAGCGCCTGCCGGAACAGCGCGGTCCTTCACAGTACCGGACGGGACGCGGCAGGGCTGACCCGCCCTCCGGTGGGTCAGCCTCGCATCGGTACGAGCTATAACAGGTCCCGTGACAGATCGCGCACGTCAGCCGCTGCTGTTGGTCGGTGCGGGCGGGCTCGCCCGTGAGACGGCGCAGGCCGTGCACGCCGCGGACAGCCATCGGCTGCTCGGCTTCACCGACGACAACCCGGCCCGCTGGGGCTGTGTGCTGGACGGTCTGCCCGTGCTCGGTGGCACCGAGGTCATCACCAGCATGCCGGACGCGCTGGTGCTGCTCTGCCCCGGTTCCGGCGCGGTACGAGCGCGGCTCGCCGCCCGGCTGGCCGCGGCTGGCATCGGCGCGGAGCGCTTCGCCACCGTCGTCCATCCTGGGGTCCATGTACCACCGTCCTGCACGGTTGGTCATGGATCGATCCTGCTGGGTGGCATCACCATGACCACCGCTGTCACGATTGGTAACCACGTGGCGATCATGCCGAACTCGGTGCTCACCCATGACGACGTCGTGGAGGACTTCGCGACGATCTGCGCGTCGGTCTCGCTGGCCGGCGGGGTGCGCGTGGGTGCGGGCGCCTACGTCGGCGCGGGCGCGCTGGTCCGGGAGAACCTCTCGGTCGGCCCGTGGTCAACGGTCGGCATGGGCACGGTCGTACTCGCCGATGTGCCCGCGGCCGAGGTCTGGGTCGGCAGCCCGGCCCGCTTCCTGCGCGGCGCCGCGCCCGCCACCAGCGTTGGCAGCGGCACGGTCCGCACTGACCACTGACCACTGAGACCACCGACCCAGTGCCCGGGACCGATGGCGCGAGGTGCCGGCCGCCGTGCCCAGCGCGGATCCCCTCTGCCCGCGGGTCGCTACGCGGCGGACACCCGCGCGACGTCAGCCGCGAACCAGGAAAGCGCGTCCCGCAACGCCGGCCGCCAGACGGTGAACGTGTGTACTCCTGGCCGCACGTGCAGCTGCACCGGGTAGCCGTCCGCGTCGAGAAGATCGTGCATGTGCCTCATGGCGCCCGCGACCTTGCGGTCATGACGTCCCACGTCAAGCCAGACCTGCGGCCGCGGGCCCGGACCAAGGCCATCGATGTAGAGATCCGGGCTGTTCGCCAGCGCGGCGGCCGGCGCCTGCGGACCGGCCCCGAACAACGGCCTCAGGCCGCCGGTGTGGGTCGGGCGAGTCAGCCCGGACATGTCTATGATCGACCCGAACATGGATCTGTTCCGCAGCCCAAGATTAAGCGCGCAGTAACCGCCGGCGGACATCCCGGCGATGCCCCGGTTGGTCCATCCGGGCTCGATCCGCAGCGTCGCCTCGACCGCCGGTACGACATCACGCAGCAGGTGGGTCTCGACGCGCTCACCGATGCCGTCAACGCACTCGGGGTCGTCAAGCCAGCCATGGCTCATGCGCGGCATCACTATGATCACCGGATGGCCGGTGACCGCGACCCGGTCACCGGCATCGGCCGCCTGCCCACCCCGCAACCAGTCAGCTGGGATCCCAGGTGACCCGTGGATGAGGTAAAGCACCGGAAAGCGCCGTTGTGACCGGTCGAAGTACTGCGGTGGAAGATAGACGAGTGCGGTCGTCGCCCCGAATCCGCTGCCCCTGTCGGGGACCGGGAGGGCCAGAACCGCTCCGTGCGGATGCGAACGCACGGTGGCTGACGTCGTCGAAGGGCGCAGGTCCGTGGTCCTCAGATGTGGGTCGGAACCCCCCTCCGTGGCCGCTCCGATCACATCCCCGAGCCGGGGGAGGTAGCTGAAGTAGGCGTTGACCGCGTCAGCCGCCACCGTGATCGTGAGCAGCACCGCCATGAGACAAACCACGGCCCTGGGCGCTCGCGGCGACTTCCGGTGGATACGGAACAGCACGATCCACATGGCTGTCGCCGCCATGGAGAGAACACCGATGAAGGCTCCGGACAGAACAGGAAAACCGCTCATCGCACAGTCACCGGGGCCGATGCCGCCCGCGCCGCTCGTGTCCGCACGGGCGGCACGGGCGGCACGGGCGGCACGGGCAGCGCCGGAACAGTGAACACGGACACTCGCGGTCAGGCAGGCGGATACACAGCTGATCCGGCGGTCATGCGTCCCCGCCGAAGAGCTCAGTCACCGATCCGTCCTCAAAGACGGCCCTGATCGCGGCAGCCAACAGCGGCGCGATCGACAATTCTGTGATTTTGTCAATGCGGGCCTCGCTGCGCAGCGGCAACGTGTTGGTGAGCACGACCTCACTGATGTCGGAGTTCTTCAGGCGGTCGACGGCGGGCCCGGAAAGCACGCCGTGGGTCGCGGCGGCGATCACCTCGGTTGCGCCGTTCTCGCTCAGCGCCTCGGCCGCCTTGGTGATGGTGCCCGCAGTATCGATCATGTCGTCGACGATGACACAGGTCCGGCCCCTGACCTCTCCGACCACGTCGAACATCTTGACCTGGTTCGGTACATCCGGGTCGCGTCGTTTGTGGATGATGGCGAGCGGGCAGCCGAGCCGGTCGGTCCAGCGCTCGGCAACGCGGACGCGGCCGGCGTCCGGGGCCACCACCGTTACAGCGGAGGTGTCGAGCTTGCTCTCGATGTAGTCGGTGAGCAACGGCAACGCGAAGAGATGGTCAACCGGCCCGTCGAAGAACCCCTGGATCTGGGCGGTGTGTAGATCGACCGACATCAGCCGGTGCGCACCGGCGGTCTTGAACAGATCCGCGATCAGCCGGGCCGAGATCGGCTCCCGGCCGCGGTGCTTCTTGTCCTGCCGGGCGTACGGGTAGAAGGGGGCCACCACGGTGATGCGTTTGGCGTTTGCGCGCTTGAGCGCGTCCACCATGATGAGCTGCTCCATCAGCCAGGTGTTCACCGGCGCGGAGTGACACTGCAGCACGAAGGCGTCACACCCGCGAACCGACTCCTCGAACCTTACGAAGATCTCTCCGTTGGAGAACTCATAGGCGCTGGTGGGCACCGGCACGACGTCAAGCGCGCCGGCCACCTCGGCCACCAGTTCAGGATGTGCCCGACCACCGAAAAGCATCAGGTTGCGCCGGTTCTCGGTCTGGTAGCCCATCAGGATTCTCCAACCTGGTCCATTCGATTACGATCGGTTCCCATCGGCATCCGCTAGGTATCTACAGCCGGCCCCCACCGGTCATGCCAGCAATGCTGGCGGAGGTGCCCGTCCGGCCGGGTTCACCAGCCACATCGCCCGTTGCGGCCCGAGCCGCCGCGGTTCCCGGCCGGCGCCGTTGCACCCATCCCTCGATCGTGCGCTGCCGGCCCTCCCGAACGGCCAGCGCTCCCGGTCGCACATCCTCCGTGATAATCGAACCGGCACCCGTGTACGCACCGTCTCCCACCCGCACCGGCGCGACCAGCACGGTGTCACTACCGATCTTGACATCCATACCGATCACCGTACGGTGCTTGGCAATGCCATCGTAGTTAGCGAAGATCGTCCCACACCCGATATTGCTACGTTCGCCGATCACCGCGTCGCCGACGTAAGCCAGATGAGGCACTTTCGCACCGTCAGCGACCTGGGCTGACTTGGTCTCCACAAAGGCACCCAGTTTAACCCCGTGCCCGATGTGCGTTCCCGGGCGCAGGTGCGTGTACGGACCGACAACGCAATCCGGCCCGATCACTGAATCGGCCGCGGTGGTACGGCTGACGGTGGCCCCAGCCCCGACCACCGTGTCGGTCAGGGTGCAGTCCGGACCGACCACGGCCGCGGCGGCCACCCGGGTGCTGCCGTGCAGGAACGTGTTCGGCAGCAGCGTCGTGTCCGCCTCCAGGACGACATCGACGTCGATCCAGGTGGTGGACGGATCCACCACCGTGGTGCCCGCCCGCATCGCCGCGGTGACAATTCTGTCCCGCATGGTGATGCCGGCCGCGGCGAGCTGGACCCGGTCGTTCACGCCGAACGCCTCGCCCGGATCGTCGAGCGGACAGGCGGCCACGGCCTGCCGGCGTGCGAAAAGCACCCCGATCACGTCGGTCAGATATTCCTCACCCTGGGCATTGTCAGTTGTCAGGGATGTCAGCGCCTCGACCAACGGACCCGCCGTGAACACGTACACGCCGGTATTGATCTCGCGGATGGCCGCGGTGACGGGGTCCGCGTCCGACTGCTCGACAATCGCCCGGACGTCACCCGACGGTCCACGAATCACCCGGCCGTAGCCCGTCGGATCGGAAAGCTCGGCGGTCAGCACGGTTGCCGACGCGTCCGCGCGGACATGCTCGGCCAGCAGCGCCACCATCGTCGCGCCGGTCAACAGCGGGGTGTCCCCGGGGACCACGACCACCAGCTCATCCGGCTGGATACCCGCCACCGCCCGCAGCGCGGCCCGGACCGCGTGCCCGGTGCCACGCTGGTCGTCCTGCACGACCGGCGACACGGCCGGGGCTCGTCCGGCGACCGCCGCGATCACCTGTTCCCGCGCGTGCCCGACCACCACGAGCTGCCGCCGCGCGTCGAGCGGAGCCACCGCGGCGAGGACGTGCTCAAGCAGGGATCGCCCCGCAATACGCTGCAACACTTTGGGGATGGTGGAACGCATCCGTTTACCCTCGCCTGCCGCGAGGACGACAACTGCCGCCGGACGTGGTTGACTCACACGAGCTCCCGTGATCGCGGACATCAACGTCAGTGTACGGTGAGCTTACCGGGTCACGGCTTACCGGATACGGTTTACCGGCCGCCATCATGGGCAGGAAGAACAATTCGGGCGACGACAAACAGCCCAACAAGGATAAACCGACCGCACGTCACGCTGGTAGCCATCGGTCGAACCTCTCGCTCCGCCGCCACGACTCGAACGTGGACTAGAAGAACCAAAATCTCCTGTGCTGCCGATTACACCACGGCGGATCGAGGAAAATCGATCGCAGTATACCAGCACGAACCCAATCCGCCAAAGATCACACAATCACGCCGGCGGGTGTCCGGCTCATGACGGTCAGCCCGGCCGCACGGATTGTTTGCACGGATGTTCCCCGTGGCGAGCACCACACACTGCCGCAACAAGCTACCGTGACCCAACGGAAGCCGTCGTGGCAACGAACACGACCGATGGGCGGGGATTGTCTCATGACCACTACAGACACAGTGAACGCGACGGGCGTCACGGCCCGCGCGGCACCTGGGGTGACCGCCCCGCCCCGCCACACCGTCGCGCCGCGTTCATCGCTCAAGGCCCGCGGTGAACAGATCACGCTGGCCACGATCATCGTGCTTCCCCTGACGGCGCTGGCCGCGGCGGTACCCCTGCTGTGGAATCGGTGGATCAGCTGGCAGGACGTGCTCCTGGCCGCGACCATGTATATGATCACCGGCCATGGTGTGACCATTGGTTTCCACCGCTACTTCACACACCGCGGCTTCAAGACCTCCAGGCCCGTACGTGTCGCGCTCGCCATCGCCGGCAACATGGCGATCGAGGGACCGGTGATCCGCTGGGTCGCCGACCACCGGCGCCACCACGCCTTCAGCGACAAGGAGGGTGACCCGCACTCACCGTGGCGCTATGGCACCGGCACCCGGGCAGTGGCCAAGGGCCTGTGGCACGCTCACATCGGCTGGCTGTTCGACGTCGAGCAGACCGACCAGCGCCGATACGCTCCGGACCTGCTCAACGACGCTGACATGGTCCGGGTCAGCCGGATGTTCGCGCTCTGCGCCGCGGTGAGCCTCGCCGCGCCCGCGCTCATCGGCGGGCTGTGGCGAGGCTCGTTCGAAGCCGCGCTGCAGGCGTTCTTCTGGGCGAGCCTGGTCCGGGTGGCCCTGCTGCACCACGTGACATGGTCGACCAACAGCATCTGTCATGTCGTCGGCAAGCACCCGTACATATCGCGGGACCGTTCCGGAAATGTCTGGCCGCTCGCCTTCCTTTCGATGGGCGAGTCCTGGCACAACCTGCATCATGCCGAACCAACCCTGGCCCGCCACGGGGTCAAGCCCTGGCAACTGGACACCAGCGCCTATCTGATCAAGCTGTTGGAAACGCTGCGAATCGTCCATGATGTCCGTTGGCCAGTTCCCGAACGCATCCGGGCAAAAGAAGTCCAGCCAACGTCCTGAGCGTGTTCGGAAGCGTCATTTCGGCGGGGCGCGTTCAGACGCGCGCCCCGGCTGCGTCGCCGGCCAAACCGAATCCCTGTTGCCGGAGCCTCTTACCTGGTTGACGCGAACCTCGTTGATGCGCGAAACGGGTTGGCTGAAGGCGCTGTCCGGATGAAGCGGGTCAGGCATCCTCGAGGTCGGTCGCGAGAGCGAGCCAGGCATCCTCGGTCCGAGCCTTTTCCGCGACTACCGCGCGCAGGTCGGCGTCGAGCGCGAGTAGACGCTCATGGTCGGCAGCCGCCTCCGCAAGCGCCGCGTGCAGAGCGGTCTCCTGACGTCCCAGCCGCTCCAGCGCGCGCTCCAGCCGGTTGAGTTCCTTGCGCGCGACCCGCGTCCGGCCCGCCGCGGGCGCGGCCGTGCCCACGGCGGCGGTCCGGCCGCCACCACCGCCACCGCTGGCCGAGCCGTCCGCGCCAGTGAGCGGCCCGGCGCCCGCCGCGCTCAGCTCCCGGCGGCGAGACAGGTACTCCTCGACCCCGCCGGGCAACATGACCAGCGAGCCGTCGCCGAACAGAGCGACAATCGTGTCACAGGTCCGTTCCAGGAAATAGCGATCATGACTGACCACAACCAGGGTTCCCGGCCATGAGTCCAGGATGTCCTCCAGCGCGGTCAGCGTGTCGGTGTCCAGGTCGTTCGTGGGCTCGTCCAGGAGCAGTACGTTCGGTCGCTTCATGAGCAGCCGCAGAAGCTGCAACCGGCGCCGCTCCCCGCCGGAGAGGTCACCGACCGGTGTCCACTGCCGGGCCGACGGCAGGCCGAACTGTTCAAGCAGCTGGCCCGCGGTCAGCTCCCGGCTCCGCCCGCCGTCCCCGGCGGCGCCTCGCGCATGCGCCGACGGCTTCGGCCGGGGCCCGACCTCTAGGACCTGACCGGCCTCCTGGACCGTCTCCAGCGCCCGCAGCCGCGGGTCCAGTCCGTGGATCTCCTGGGTGAGCAGGGCGGGACGCGCGCTGCGCCCGACCCGGACACTGCCGGAATCCGGGCTCGCCGCACCGATCAGCAGGCGCAACAGCGTGGTCTTCCCGCTCCCGTTCATCCCGACGAGACCCACCCGGTCCCCCGGGCCCAACCGCCACGTCATGTTCGCGAACAGCGCCCGGTCACCGAGGCGCAGCGTCACATCCTCGACATCGAAGACATCCTTACCGAGGCGGGAGGCGGCAAAGGTGCGCAGGCCAAGGGTGTCGCGCACAGGCGGCTCATCAGCGATCAGGGCGTTGGCCGCCTCGATGCGGAAGCGCGGCTTGGCGGTCCGGGCCGGCGGGCCGCGACGCAGCCAGGCAAGCTCCTTACGGAGCAGATTCTGGCGCCGGGCCTCGGCGGCGTCAGCCCGCCGTGCCCGCTCCGCGCGGGCAAGCACGTACGCACTGTAGCCGCCGTCGTAGGCGTCCACCCGGCCGTCGACGACCTCCCAGACCCGGTCGCACACCTCGTCGAGGAACCACCGGTCATGCGTTGCGACGAGCAGCCCGCCACGCCAGGAGGCCAGCTCGGACGCGAGCCACGCGACGCCCTCGACGTCGAGGTGGTTGGTGGGCTCGTCCAGCACCAGCAGGTCGAAGTCATCGACGAGCAGCGCGGCCAGGGCGGTACGCCGACGCTCCCCACCGGATGACTGCCCGACGATGTCGTCCAGGCGGTCGAGCAGGCCCAGCCCGCTGAGCACCGACCGGCGACGCGGATCCGCGGCCCACACGTGGTCGGGCACGTCACCGACCACGGCCTGCCGCACGGTCGCCGTGGGCACGAGCCGGTCGTCCTGGGACAGCATACCGACGCGCAGGAATCCCGTGCGCACGACCCGGCCCGCATCGGGGTGAGCCTCCCCGGCCAGGAGCTTGAGCAGGGTGCTCTTGCCCGCGCCGTTGCGGCCGACCACCCCGATCCGCTCTCCGGCCGCCACCCCGAGGCTGACGCGGTCCAGCAGGACACGGGTGCCGAAGGCGGCCACCACCGCCTCCATCGTGACCAGGACAGCGCTCATCAGGTGGCACTCATCGGAGCTGACTCGGCAGGAGGCATCCCCGGTTCACCCGGACACGCCAGGGTCGATCACACGGGCACCGGCGACCGGGCCGTACGCCCGCCGAACCGCCCGGCAGACGCCCATCCCGGCGAGGCTCGCCGCCAGAGCTACGCTCTGCGCGGCGTCCCGCGCGAGAAAGGCGCAGGTCGGCCCGGAGCCGCTGACGATGGCGCCGACCGCCCCGAGCTCGGTCCCGGTTTCCAGCACGCGGCGCAACGACGGGCGCAGCCGCAACGCGGCCGGCTGCAGATCGTTCACCAGGGCCTTGCCCAGCTCGACCGGGTCTCCGGTACGCAATGCCGCCAGTACCCCGCCAGGCGGCGTGGGCTCGGTGCGCAGACGCCCCTCGGACAACCGGTCGAACTCGGCATAGACGGACGCGGTGGACAGGCCGCCGTCAGCCAGCGCGAAAACCCAGTGGTACTCGCCGCGCCCGAGGACCGGCGTCAGCTGTTCGCCTCGGCCGGTGCCGAGCGCTGTCCCCCCGGCCAGGGGGAACGGCACGTCGCTACCGAGCCCGGCGGCGAGCTCCGCGAGGACCGAGCGGTCCAGGCCAGTACCCCACAGGGTGTCGAAGGCGACCAGCGCCCCGGCCGCGTCGGCGCTGCCACCAGCCATCCCCGCCGCGACCGGAATGCCCTTGACCATGCTCAGGCGCGCCCCCGCACCACGTACCCCGGCGCGGGCCGCGAGCACCTGGGCGGCACGAACAGCCAGATTGTCCGAGCCCGTCGGAACCAGGGAGATCCGGGCCGCCGCCGAGCTCACGGCCGGGTCCCCGGGCAGCGCGGCCGGGGTGGTACCCGCGGCACCCTCCCCGATGACCTCAACCGCGACGACCGGCTCCACCGCGTCCGGGTCGGTGACGCCGTCCGGGGCAGCCGTAACCGTGATGTCGTCATAGAGTGAAACAGCCTGCAAAATCGTAATTACCGCATGATAGCCGTCGTCACGACGCGGGCCGACCCCAAGATGCAGGTTGACCTTTGCCGGTGACCGGACGGTCACCCGGTTGCCCTGGGCGGGCACAGACGACCGACCGGGGCCGGGCGCACCCGAAGGGTGCGGATGAGACCGAGGCAGCGGACGCTCCTTCACTCACTTGTGGGGCGTGTTCCGACCGGGCACCAACGAACCTATCCGGCCGGCCGGACGCGAGTGGCCCCCTCACCACCGGGTAGGACGCTGCATACCAGCTGGTTGAGCGCGCCGAGCACGACCGGCTGTCGCCTGTGGACGGCCAGCGGCCGCTGGCCACGGGGCCCGCCCGGCCGGAGATCTCCGGAAAGCCGAGGGATCCATCCCCACGACTCCAACGATTGCGGAGGCACGTCATGAGCACGACAACCACCGAGAAAACCGCTCCCGTGACCCGCGAGACAGCCCACCGCGACGGGGCCGGCGTGTCCCGGCGGAGCACCACCGAACTCGTGACAAGCCAAGGCAGGACTGCCATCGCGGACTCGGTCGTCCGCAAGATCGCGGGCGTGGCGACCCGCGAGGTCGAAGGCGTGCACAATCTCGGCTCCGGCAGCGCCCGCGCGGTCGGTTCGCTGCGCCAGCGTATCCCCGGCTCGTCCGGCCGCAACGTCTCGCAGGGAGTCGGTGTCGAGGTCGGCGAGCGGCAGGCGGCAATAGATCTCGACGTCGTGGTCGACTACGGCGTGTCGATCGTGGATCTCGCACAGGCGATCCGCGGCAACGTCGTCAGCTCGGTCGAGGGAATGACCGGTCTGGAGGTGACCGAAGTCAACATCGCTGTTGATGACGTCTACATCCCCGAAGATGATGACGACAAGCAGGCCCGGGTGCAGTAGCAGTCATGGCCCGCTTGGTTGTGTCCGCGCGGCCGGCCGCGATCGCGGCCGCGGTTGCCCGGTGCTCCGCGGTCGCCGCGCTGTCTCCCGGAGCCAGCGGCAACGTGGTCACGTATCTGCCCGGCCAGCGCGTCGTCGGCGTCCGCAAGGTACTGGGTGGGGTCGCCATCCATGTCGTCGGCCAGTTCGGGCCGACGATTGCCGAGATCGCCAGCCAGGTCCGGAGCGCGGTCACCGCGGTGGCTCCGGAGTGCGAGCGGATCGACGTGCTCGTCGACGATCTCGAGATCCTCCCTGACAGGCCCGTCACCAGGCCCGCCGGCCAGCCGCGCGGCACCGGTGGAACGCACACCCGCGGCACGGCCGGCGGCAGGGCGGCCCGGGGGAAGACGGCCATGACCAAGTCGGCCGCGGCTGGAACGACCCGTACAAGCACCAGGGCCGGAAAACAATGACCGACAGGCCGGTCGGGCCCGCCACCGGCCAGTCCGGGCCAGCGCGGCTGGACGGGGCGGCGGATGCCGCCGCCCGACGCGCCGAGGCACGTCGCTTCATCCGGGAGAACCACCCGGACAGAGGCGGCGACCCCGCTGTGTTCATGGCTGGCCTGCGGGCTCGGCGACCGGAACGGCCGCCCCGGACCGGATGTGCCGAAGTGAGCGGCTACCATCGGCGGACCGGGTTCGAGATCATCGCTTACTGGCTGCGTGGACAGTGGGCACACCGGCACCGCTTGCGCGAGTACCACCCGCACGAGCGTCGTGTACAGCGGCTCTGGCGAAGATCGCAAAAGTCCCCACGAGTACGTTAACGCCCGCCCGCCGGGCCGCGGCGCGCGCCCCGGCGGCAGGCCCAGCTCGTGGACTCGTGGCTACGGGCCTAGCAGCAACGGCTATGGGCCTACCAGCAAGTACGACCGTCTAGCAAGGAGGCTTCGATGCGTTCGAGCGCAATCGGTCTCATCACCGGATTGATCTCCGGTCTCGCGCTCGCCTTCGGTGATTTCGGCGAGTTCCTGATCGTCCTCGTCTTCGGGGCGATCGGCCTGTTCATAGGCAAGATCCTGGACGGCGAGATCGATATCAACCGCTATGTCGGCGGCGGTGAACGCCGCGATACGCGATGACACGCGCTGGAACGCGCCGCGCCGAGAACGTGGTCCGGGGAAACCTGGTCGTCGCCAGCGGCGTCATCGAGAAAATCGCGGCCCAGGCCGCGCTGGATGTCGAAACCGTCGGTGGGCTGGGACAGCGGCATCCCGGCCGAGGGCGGCGGCAGGCCACCGACGAGCGTCCCCCGCAGGTGTCAGCGCGCGTCGGCCGAGGTACCGCTTCGATCTCCATGTCGTTGTCCGTACGGTATCCTGTCCGGATTGTTGAGGTATGTGAAGCGGTACGCACCAGCGTGACCCGACAGGTGGCCGACCTGGCCGGCCTACGGGTGACCCACATCGACATCGACGTGTCCGCTTTCGAGTTCGACGCCGGCCCGAGCAGCCGGGCACGGTAGCTCACGGGAGGTCACCATCGTGCGCGTGACAAACCGGATTGTCGCGGCGCTGCTTGCGGCGGTCATCGCGGCGGTCGGGGTCATCGCGATCATCGAGATGGTCAGCGCGGCCCTCGACGACGGGTACGCCATCGTCGACTGGCAGTCGATAACGGCCGCCATGGCACGCAACACCTGGTCCGACACAGGGCCGACCGTGCTCGGCGTCATCCTCGGTGCCGGTGGGATCCTGCTGCTTGTGCTGGGGCTGCGGCGCGGCCGGCTGCAATGGTTCGCCGTACGGCCGTCCCCGACCGGGACGGCCACCTTCGCCGCCGGGCGCGGCATCGCCCGTGCGCTCGCCAGCGCGGCCGAAGACATCGACGGCGTGACCCGGGCAAAGGTCCGGCTCCGGCGGCGCACCGCCAAAGTGACGATCGAGAGCAGTCCCCGGATCAACCCGGACGCGCCGGGACAGGTGCGTGACGAGATCCGCGAACGGCTGGCCTCCTTCGAGTTGGCGTCGCCCCCGAAAGTGAAGCTGACGGTGAAGGCGTCACGTCCGGCCTCCCATGCCGGCGGTGTCGTGCCGGAACCGGCACAACCGGCACAACCTCAGCCTGCGCAGCCACCGCCACCGGCGGACGCGCGGCAGGACCCCGCCCCCACCGGCTCGAGCGGTCCCTCACCGGCCCCGGCAACCACGAAAGCAATCTTCGATGTTTCAACCATGGGTGAGCGGGCCAGGCAGCACCCGGTCGGCCTCGATCTGACCAAACCCGATCCGGAAGGCACCCGGCGGGACGCCCGGAACGAGGAGCGGAAAAAGGACCACACATGAACGCAACCGTGAGCCCCACGAGCGCACGAACCATGGACAGCCCGATCCCCCAGCTCGGTCCACCGATTCAGCCGGACGAGGTAAGCATGATCGAACCGACCGGATCGGCGAAGATGTCCCGGCCACGCAGGCAGCCG
Source organism: Protofrankia sp. Cj5 (assembly GCF_917627405.1). Taxonomy (NCBI): domain Bacteria; kingdom Bacillati; phylum Actinomycetota; class Actinomycetes; order Frankiales; family Frankiaceae; genus Protofrankia; species Protofrankia sp. Cj5. The sequence goes on along the minus strand of NZ_CAKJTO010000001.1, from coordinate 22,928 downwards.
TTCACCCCTGGAGTCGATCTGCTGAACCGGGTGGTGTTCGTTCTGTTGGGGCTGGTGTGCCTGGGCGGTGGGGCCGTCGCGCTGCTCGCCGGTCGGGGGGTGTTCGGGGATGACGTCGCGGCCCGGTATGGGCTCACCGCGCAGAACCGCTCCTTTGCCGCCGAGCATGTGTGGTTCTGGCCAGTTGCCGGAGCGGTCACGGGTCTGGTTGTTCTGCTGGCGCTCGCCTGGCTGTGGCTGCAGAAGTCCACCGGGAACCTGCCCGGCCTGTATGTCGTCGACGACACTTTCGGGCGCGTCCGGGTGAACGCGCGAGCCTTCACCGGCGCGGTGGAAGGCGAACTGGCTACGCTGCCGGGCGTCCGGCAGGTGCGTGCGCGGCTGCTCGGCACGGGAAAGCGACCGTTGCTACGGGTAGTGGTGACCATGAAGCCAAGCACGGACGTCCGCCGGATCCGAGCCGATATCGAACGGGCCGCTCTGCCGCATGCGCGTGGTGCCCTGTCCCGCGCGGACCTCGCCACCGAAATCCAGCTCATCCCGCACCCTGGCCACGGTGACCGCGTGTACTGACCAGCCCTGCTTAGTGGTCGGCCAGCAATTTTCGATCAGAGTCCGGCAGCCGTGTCCCGGTCAGAAGGGTGGCGGCTCGGGTTCTGGGTCCGGTTGCGGGGTGCGCGGCGGTTCCGGGTGAGGTTCGGGTTCGGTCTGGTAGACGCGTAGTTCCGGACTGGTCCAGGTGGCCGTGCCGGTTTCGGTTACTTCGACGGTCCAGGTCCCGTCGTGCTTCAACCGGTGATGATGTCGGCATAGCGTGAGCAGATTGGCTGCTTCGGTGCTGCCGCCCGCGGTATAGGCCCGCATATGGTCGAGATCGCAGATGGTGGCGGGCGTTCGGCATCCCGGGAATCGGCAGACCCAGTCCCGGGCCCGGATCTGGCGGGCCAGTGCGGGTGAGGGGAATCGGCGTCGTCCGACGTCGACGACGTGGCCGTCGACCGGGTCGGTGAGTAGCCGTCGCCAGGTTGCGTTGGCGGCCAGGTCGCGGGCGAGCCCGGCCGGGATCGGTCCGTAGCCGGCCAGTTCGCCGGGGGTGTCGGCCAGCCCCGCCAGGGTGCCTAGTGGAATCAGCACTCCGACCTCGACGCGGACCGGGTCGTCGTCGTGGTGGCGGCCCAGCAGAATGTCGGTGAGGACGTCGGCGCGGCGTTCGTCCATACTCCGGACATCCTGCGCGTCGCCGGCGCGGCGGGCCAGGGCGTCGATGCGCTGGTAGGCGGCTTGGGCGTCGGGGGCGGCCAGGAACGCCGAGAGCTCGGCCATCCCTTCCTCCAACGGCTGGAGGCCGACCCGGCGCCCTCGGCGTTGGAGTTCGTGGCGTTGTGTGGCGCCGTCGGGGTCGATCGCAAGCACCGCGCGGCGCAACGCCTGGCGGAACGCCGCGTGGCTGGCTCGTCCGCCGTGGGCCAGGACCCTCGCCTCGACCGCGGCGGCGTGGGCGTCGGAGAGCGGTTCGGTGGCGTCGGCGACGGCGCGGACCCGGCCCAGATCGAGGATGCCGGCGGCCAGGGCGGCCAGGGTTGCGGGTAGCCGGTGGGTTACGGCGTGGGCGAGTGCGAGTTGGGTGGCGGCGGCATTGTAGGACAGGTTGAGTTCGGCGGCGACTTCGTCCGGGGCGAATTCCCCGAAGGGCCGTTGTGGGCCGGTTTCGGGGCGTAGGTGGGCGAAGCGGCCCTGCGTGCGGAGCATGACCGCGTCGAGGGCGGCGCGTTGGCGGGTGATGGTGGCCATCAGGGTCAGGCAGGTGGACGCGTCCAGCCCCTCGATGTCCACGCCGTCGAGGTCGAGGGCGGTCGCCGGGCCTGGACCAGCCGGGCCTGGGTCGGCACACCCATCAGACGATTCGAACATATGTTCAGGATAGGTGTCTGGTCCGACATTTCCACCCCGTCGGGCGACCAGGAATTCTCAGCCGATCTGGCAGTCGGGTGTCTGATGCCCGTGGCCACGACCGGCGCGGCATGACGGGGCGAGCAACAGGGTGGAGGACGGTTGGGCGGAGGGCAGCAACACGGTCATGCCCGGTACCGGTGCAGACGACTGGACCCCAGCGGCCGGCGTCGTAGCCGGCGCCGCTGAGACCGACGTCGGCCCGGCAGACCGGACCACAGTCGCAGCCTGGGAGACCGGGCCGCTAGCGGGCGCGGTCACAGCCGACGTAGTCCCACCCGCAGCGATGGAGGGTCCAGCATCCACCGACGTCGGCAACCGGGGTTGGTTGTCGATCGCCTCGGGGCGCTCTGAGCGCACGCCGGCGACCGGCTGATCCGCCATTTCATCCGGACGGTGACCAGCCACCACGAGAACAATGCCGAGGACCGCGCCAAACCCGCACAGGCCTATGGCAGCCCTGGCCCCCGCCCGCCTGCCGCCGCCAGCGCCGCTGGACCGCCGCAGCCGTCGATGCCGGGTGGGCGGGCCCGCCGTGGCCGCGGCAACAGACGGCCGATCAGATCCAGGGTCACCGTCCCAGGGAAGCAGCGTCCAGCCGCCCCCCACGGCCGACGGTCCGGTATCTTCGGACAGCTCTGCGTCTCCGGACACGAACGCACCTACTTCCACCCTGACCCGACGGCAGCGATGGAACAATATGACCGGGCTGACACCGCAGGACACTTGACCCACCGCAAACTCGGAACACAGCGGCCCAGATCAGCCACCGCAGGCGGGTGGGTCAACGGACCGGGCGACGGCGAGGCGGGTGAAGTCCGTGACGTCCAGGGTCTCGCCACGGGCGGACGGGTCGATACCCACGGCTCGGGCCAGGCGGTCGACCTCGGCGGACGAGCCCGCCCAACCGCCAAGCGCCGTCCGCAGGGTCTTGCGGCGCTGCGCGAAGGCCGCGTCCACCGCGGCGAACACAGACCCGCGCAGTTCCGGCGGCCCTGGAACCTCGCGCCTGGTGAACGCGACCAGGGATGAGTCGACGTTCGGCCGCGGCCAGAACACCGCGCGCGGCACCGCGCCGGCCGGGCGCGCCGAGGCGTACCAGGCGACCTTCACGCTCGGCACGCCGTACACCCGGCCGCCCGGCGCCGCGGTCAGCCGGTCCGCGACCTCAGCCTGCACCATGACCAGCCCCCGCCCAATCGATGGGAAGCGTTCAAGAACACCGAGCAGGAGCGGCACCGCCACGTTGTACGGCAGGTTCGCGGCGAGGACATCCGGTGGGTCACCGGGCAGGTCCGCGGGAACGAGACGTAGCCCGTCGGCGGCCACGACGGTCAGCCGGGACGCCACAGCCGGGCCGAGCCGGGCCGTGGCAGTCGCCGGCAGGGCCTCGGCAAGCAGCGTGTCCACCTCGACCGCGACGACGCGGCCCGCGGCCGCAAGCAGCCCGAGAGTCAGCGAACCAAGCCCAGGACCGATCTCCAGGACCGTCTCATCGGATCCGGCCGCAGCCAGACGCACCAAGCGGCGGACCGTGTTCGGGTCGACGAGGAAGTTCTGGCCCCACCGTTTTGCCGGTCGCACACCCAGATCGTCAGCGATAGCACGCACAGCGACCGGCGTCAGCAGCCCGTCGCCTCCGAAGCCTGCCTTCCGGGCAACGTGGCCGGGGCCTACCAGGGCCCGAACATCCGCTCAGACGTGGCGGCTACCGCCGCGGCGAGTGTGTCGACATCCTCGCCGCGGGCAGCGGCGAGCGCCCGCAACGTCAGCGGTACCAGATACGGGCTGTTCGGCCGGCCCCGCCACGGCTCCGGTGTCAGGAACGGCGCGTCGGTCTCGACGAGGAGCAGGTCACGAGGGGCGACGGCGGCGGCGTCCCGCAGGTTACCCGCGTTCCTGAAAGTCAGGTTACCGGCGAACGACATCACGTAACCGGCGTCCGCGCAGCTCTTCGCCATGACCGCGTCGCCGGAGAAGGCATGGAAGACCACCTGGTCCGGCGCGCCTTCCTCGGCGAGGATGCGCAGCGTGTCGTCATGCGCCTCCCGGTCATGGATCATGAGGGTACGGCCGGTCCGCTTGGCGATCGCGATGTGACGGCGGAAGCTCTCCTGCTGGGCGGCGTGCCGCTCGGGCGGCGTGCGGTAGTAGTCCAGACCGGTCTCGCCAACCGCCCGTACCTTCGGCATGGTGGCCAACTCGGCGATCTCCGCGAACGTCTGTTCGTCGACACCGTCGGCGGCGTCGTTCGGGTGGATCGCGACCGCCGCGTACACATCGGGATGCTCGGCCGCGGCCCGCGCCTGCCAACGGCTGGTCGCCAGGTCGATCCCCACGCTGACCATCCGCCGGATGCCGACAGCGCGCGCCACGGCAACCGCATGCGCCACATCACCACCCATGATGTCAAGATGGCAGTGGCTGTCGATCACCTCTACCGCCAGCGGTTCCGGTGGCTGCGGCGGGTCGCCACGACGTCCGGCATCCCGTGCCATCTGGCCAGGCCACCTGCCCTTCCGTTCCATCTCCACCGCGCTTCACCGCGCTGTCCCCGCCGGTGCCCCTCACGAGGCCCCGGTTGAACGGAACAACGATCGCACCGCCCGCGGCCAGGCGCTTCGGAAGGCGCCGCCAGCGTCCGGTACCGCCTGCCGCTGCCACCGCTGCCACCGGTGCTGGACGACAACCGCGCCGTTGGCACGTGTGCCATCGCGGTCGATCCTACGGACCGCGCGCAACCGGGCTGCGGTGTCGTGACCACGCCCCTTGTACCGCGTCCTGGTACGGCCGAGGTGCCGCCGGCCCATCGCCTGGTAAACAGATACGGATGTCCTCACCGCTCACCGTCGCACTCGTGACGTCTCTGACCGGCCCGGCGGCCGCGCCCGGTCTGGCCGCGCTGCATGCCGCCACGCTGTGGGCGCGTGACGAGCACGTGCCACCGGCGTGGGACGAGGTCCACGTCACCGCCTACGACGCCCACCCGCACCCCGCAGCGGCGATCCGGTCCGCCGTGGCCGCCAATCCTGCTGCGATCTTCGGCCCGCACGGGCCGCGGGCCGCGCTCGCGGCGTTCGCCGCAACCGACCGCGTGGTGTTCAACATCGCGGCACCGTCGACGCGCTTCGTCCGCCAGGCCTTCCCCAACGTCATCAACGTGACCGCCCCACAGGCCACCTGGACGCGCGGGGTTCTCGCTGCCGTCCGCGCCGCCGACCGGCGGGCACGTAAGCTCGCGTTGATGGTGGCTGCCGGCGACTGGTCGCTGGAGGTCGTCTCCGTGACGCGCGCCGCGGCGGCAGCCCGGGGCTTCGAAGTGGTCTCCAGCGTCTTTCGGCCTGGGCAGGCACAGGCCGCGGCGCGGCGGCTACCACCGGCGGACGTCCTGATCGTCCAGGCTGGCCCCGACGACGAGGCCGCCGCGGCTGAGATCCTGCTGCGCCGGCCGTGGCGGGCCGCCGCGTTCTCGACCGCCGGGCATGATGACGCCCTGACCACCATGGGTGATCATCGTGAGGGGCTGCTGGGCCCACGAACCTGGTCGCCACAGCTACCCGCCCAGGCCGGCACCGGCCCGAGCGTGTCCGAGTTCGTGAACCGCTACCAGCACATGCACGGCCAGCCGCCGTCGGCGGCAGCGGCGGCGGCGTTCACCGCCGGGCTGCTCCTCGGGCGCTGCGTGCGGTCGCTCGGCCAGATCGACGACTTCTCCGTGCTCGCCGCGGCACGTGCGCTCGACACGTCCACCGTGTTGGGCCGCTTCCGCCTCGACCCCGCCACCGGACTGCAGATCGGGCATCATGGTCATCTGGTGCAGTGGCAGGACGGCGTGGCCGCCGCGGTCTGGCCTCCCGACCGCTTGCGGGCCCCGCTGCGCTACCCGCACCGCCGCGGCGGCCAGCCGTGGCCCGAAGCCGCGTGACACCGGTGGACGTACGGCAACGGCGCTCCCGGCGCCTGATCGCCTTTGCCGCGGCCGCGGTGGTGTTCCTCATCGCGACCGCGCGGCTGTTCGTCTGGCCGGCCACGGACCCGCCGCAACGGGTCGACGCAATCGTGATGTACGCGGGCAGCCCTGGCCGGCTGGCCAGGGCGGTCGAGCTCACCCGGGCCGGGTACGCGCCGATGCTCGCCGTCTCAAACCCGTTCGGCCAGGACCGCTGCCCGGTCGCGGTGCCCAGCGTACAGGTGATCTGCTTCCGGCCGGACCCGCTGACCACCCAGGGTGAAGCCCGGATGACCGCGCAGCTCGCCGCCCGTTACAACTGGCGGTCCGTACTGGTCGTCGCGGGGACCCCACAGGGCACCAGAGCGCGGCTTCGGCTGAACCGCTGCTACGCCGGACGCACCCTGTTGGCCACCGCGGCACCGCCGTGGTACACCTGGCCATATATGATCATTTACGAGTGGGGTGCGACGGCGAAGGCGCTGACCATCCAACGCAGCTGCTGATCTCGATCAGGCACGGACAGAACGCACCGCTTGGCCCCGCGACGCCGTGTCCCCTATTGCCGGGCGCTCTTAGCCGCGACCACAGCGTCGTAGACCACGCGACGCGGCACTCCGCGGGCCGCCGCCACCGCCGCGATGGCCTCCTTGCGGGCTGTCCCGCTGGTTTCGTGACCTGTGACCTCGGCTGCGAGCGCCGCGGCGAAGGCCGCCGCGGCCGGCGTCCCGGCGACCATTGCCCGAGTGGCTGGAGACACCTGCGGCGCGCCCGCCACCACCAGGGTGATCTCCCCCCGGATCTCCCGGCCGCGCGCCCACTCGCTGAGACCGGCGAGATCGTCCCGGACGATCTCCTCCCAGGTCTTGGTCAGTTCCCGGCAGAGCACGCCCCTACGATCAGCCCCGAAGGCCACGGTAAGATCGTCCAATGTCACGGGCAACCGGTGCGGAGCCTCCAGGATGACCAGTGTGCGCCGCTCCTCAGTAAGCTCGGTCAGGCGCGACCGGCGCTCGCCCCGCCGGCGCGGCAGGAACCCCTCGAACACCCAACGGTCCGTGGGCAGCCCGCTGACAGCGAGCGCGGCGGTCACCGCGGAGGGGCCTGGCACGACCGTGACCGGCACACCGGCCGCGGCCGCGGCGGCCACCACCCGAAACCCCGGGTCCGAGACGGCAGGCATGCCCGCGTCCGTGATGAGCGCCACCGTGGCGCCGGCGCTCAGCTGGGCGAGCAGGAAGTCCGCGCGGGACGCCTCGTTCGCGTCGAAGCAGGAGACAACCCGCCCGGAGATGGTGACGCCGAGCGCGGCGGCCAGCCGGCGCAGCCGGCGGGTGTCCTCCGCGGCGACGATGTCGGCGGCCGCGAGGATCTCGCCAAGCCGCGGGCTGGCATCGCGGACATCACCGATCGGCGCACCGCAGAGCACCAGAGTCCCGGACACCCACCGAGTGTGCCAGGAGCACGACCTACATTGATGCGGTGGCGGTGACAACGACATATCCAGCCCTGGACGGCGGCGGCACGCGGCCCTCCGGGGCTGCCCTGGCCCCTGCCGGCGGCCCGACGCTGGCGGACCGGCTGGCACCGCCGATGCCGACCGACCGGCTGATCGGTTGGCTCGCCTCGCTCGCGATTGCCGCGGTCGCCGGTGTCCTGAGGTTCTGGCAGCTCACCCAACCGCGTGGTATCTACTTCGACGAGGTCTACTACACCCACGACGCCTACAGCCTGATGACCCACGGCTACGAGCTGAGCGACATCAAGAGCGGCTGTGACGGCCCTGGCTTCGTCGTCCACCCCCCGCTCGGCAAGTGGCTGATGGCCGCGTCCGAGTGGTTCTTCGGCTACACCGACTGTGCCGGGGCCCGGCACGGCAACCCCGAGCTGGGCTGGCGCTTCGCCTCCGCTGTCGCGGGAACGCTCGTGGTTGTCGTCTTCGCCCGTACCGCCAGGCGGATGTTCCGCTCGACTCTGCTCGGCTGCTTCGCCGGGCTCCTGCTCGCCTTCGACGGGCTGGAGTTCGTCCAGAGCAGGATCGGGATTCTCGACATCTTCCTGCTGACAGGTCTTGTGCTGGCCCTGGCGTGTCTGGTTCTCGACCGGGACGATGGCCGCGCCCGGCTGGCGGCCCGGCTGGCGAAGGCTGGCCGTGGCCGGACCGGTGGCAGCGCTGCCGATACTGCCGGTGCTGACAGCGCTGCCACCGGTGGGAGCGGGTCCGGCGGCCGGGCCCTGTCCGGCCGTGGCCCGTGGCTCGGCATACGCCCGTGGCGGCTGGCCTGCGGGCTGTTTCTGGGCGCGGCCATGGGCGTGAAATGGAGCGCGGTCTACACGATCGTCGGGTTTGCCGCGCTCGCCATCGCCTGGGACATGGGTGCGCGCCGGACGGCGGGTGTGCGCCGGCCGGTCCTGGCCGCGCTGGCCCGGGACACCCCGATCTGGGGGGTGAGCTTTCTCGTCCTTCCGGTGGTGACCTTCTTCGCGACGTGGACCGGCTGGTTCGTCACCGACGGAGGGTACAACCGCCACCGTTTCGGTACCGGCAGGTGGGCGGCCCTGCACAGCTGGTGGGACTACCAGATGCAGATCTACCAGTTCCACGAGCACCTCAATGCCTCGCATCCGTATGCCTCCAAGCCACTGAGCTGGCTGCTGCTGGGGCGCCCGGTCGCCTACTACTACAGCGCGCCCAAGGTCTCCGAGTCCGGCTGCACGGCCCAGGCCGGTTGCTCCCGGGAGATCCTGGCGATCGGCAACCCGGCGATCTGGTGGTTCGGCACGCTCGCTCTGGTCGGTGTCCTCGCGCTGTGGGCGAGCCGCCGTGACTGGCGGGCGGCTCTCGTACTGGTCGGCTTCGGCACATCCTTCCTGCCCTGGCTCGCCTTCCCCAGCCGGACGATGTTCCTGTTCTACGCCCTGCCCCTGCTGCCGTTCCTTGTACTCGGCCTGACCGCGCTCGCGGGTGTCGCGTTGGGCTCCCGGACAGCTTCGGAAACGCGCCGCCTTGCCGGGTCGCTGGCGGTCGGCGTCTACACGATCATTGTCGTGCTGCTGTTCGTCTACTTCTATCCGATCATGACCGCACAGGTGATCCCGACCTCGGCATGGCGTGTCCGCATGTGGTTCCCAGGCTGGATCTGACCGCCACCGCCACCGCCACCGCCATGCGCCACCGCCACGCGCCGCGGCGCATGCATCCCCCGCCCGCCACCCGCGGGCTTCACACCACGCACATCATCCGATGGAGCGACGCCGGACCCCGCGGAGCTGCAACCGGACGATCCGCAGCTGGTTCAGCCCGAACGCGCCCGCCAGCGGTAAGCAGACCAGGGCCGGCAGCAGGTAGCGGTAGTCGAACACCGCGGTCGCGCAGGGCACCACCAGCAGGGCGAGCCCCATCGCGACCAGCAGCAGGCAGTCATGGCGTGCCCGGGCAAGGCCATAACCGGAGGCGACCATCGAGGCCAGCCCACCGACCAGCACGCAGGCCCCGAGCAGCGGCCCTGGCGTGAACCCGAACACCTGGTATCCCCGGAGCAGGCCACCTAGCGAGGGATCGTACCGGCGTGGCACCGCCTCGCCTCTGAAGTCCCGCAGCACCAGGTCGATGTGCCAGCGCGGATCGACCTGCCCGGTCGGGAACCGCCAGCTTCCGAGGTACCAGTCGGGTGGCTCAGCGTGGCGTGACAGGGCGAAGTAATGCAGGACATCATGCGCCACCAGAGCGGCGTACCGGTGGGGCTGTGCCGCGATCACCTTGACGGCGAAATCGCGGAGCAACGCGTTGCTCTCCGCGTCGAACGCCCGGAAGTGGTACCGCGGGCTGGCGGCGTCCCAGTCATAGTAGTTCGGCCCGGGCCGCTCCTCGGGCGGATGCGGTGAGCACAACGGGACCTCCCGCGGCGCCACCTCGATACGGGCACAGTCCGCGAACGGCGCGACCCGGCCCCAGAGAAACATCCCGTCGACGTTCTGCAGCGCGAAGCTCCCGTGTACGGCGGCGAACCACGCCGCATACGCCAGCAACGGTGCCGCCCAGCACAGGACAAACACGATGAGGCGGCGCGCCCCGGCCCCGCGGGCGATCAGGTAGCCGGCGGCGAGCGCTCCCAGCACCAGCGCCACCGAACGGGTGAGGGCAGCCGCGGCGAGCAGCACACCGGCGGCGGCGGACACGGCGACGGTCGGGCGCGGGCGGTACAGCAGCAATACGACCGCCGCGGTCAGCAGCGCGGCGAACACCGTCTCCGCCATGACCATCTGCTCGATGTCCACCTGATAGGCGTCCAGGAGCACGGGCGCGGCAGCCGACGCCGCCAGCCACCGGGGCAGGCCACGCCGCAACGCCAGGTAGTACAGCGCGGACCCGATCCCGAGACCGAGCAGATGCGCGACAGCGGGAACCACCGCCAACGACGGCGACCAGGAGAACAAGAACAGGAACGCGGAGTAGCCGAACGGCCGGACCGAATCCGGGCTGAGCTCGCGGACACAACGCAGGTAGGAGTAGGAGTCGCCATAGAACTCCAACGCCGGCCAGTAGGCGGCGAACGCCGCGATGCGCAGCGCGGTGCCGGCGCCGAGCAGCAACACGAACAGGCGGTGCCGCATCCACAACCGGCCGGCATGCCGCCGCACCATCGGGCCGGGCCCTGCCGGGACCGTCTCTCCGGCGGCAGGCAGCCTGGCGGGACCGCCCGCTGCCACCCGCTCGAACGGCGTTGGGGTGAGCATGTCGACAACGGTGCGCAGCGGTGATCGTACGGTCATACCGGCTGCCGGCCCGCTCCCGGACATGCCCGTCCCATCGGTCGCTCACCGCCACGGCCGGCCATCTCAGCAGGTGATCACGTTACGGGCCGGGTCGCCACGCACAGCACCGACTGCCCGAACGGCACCCGCATCCGCTGTTCGACAAAACGGCTGGTCGGCACGACGACCCGGTCGTAGAGGCGGACCAGGCGTGGGTCCACGCCGCGCTGGCCCGCTCGCCGGACAGCCACCCACCAGGCGAAGGCGCCCAGCAGGTTCACCGGATGCATCCGCTCCACGCGAAGGCCGGCCAGCTCCACCGGCCGCCGCAGCGTGGCTGGTGTGTAGCGGCGGAAATGACCGACCATGCGGTCGAACTCGCCGTACAGCGCCGGATACGCCGGCACCCACAGCACAACGCGACCGCCGGGGACCACCAGACGAGACAGCCCTCGCAGCGCGGCCACATCGTCTTCGATGTGCTCCAGGACGTTCATCATGATCAATGTGTCAGCCGGGCGCGGCACGGGCGCGGCTCCCTCAGGCAGCTCGGTCCCGGTCAGGGCCGCGACGTCAAGCATGATCACATCGACGTCCGCGCGGCCGGCGAAACGGTCACGCAACGTCCGCAGGCACAGTGGATCGGTGTCCGAAACAGTAAGATGATCATAGCCGCGCAGGCCCGCGGCGAAGTCTCCCAGGCCCGACCCGATCTCCAGAACACGCCGGCCGCAGTGCGGCGAGACGAGGTCACGCTCGAACCGCCGGTAATTGACCGCGTCCGCGCCACCCAGGTGATTGTCCAGCAGCCGCCGATCACAACCAGCGGCAAAGGGGATCACTGCTGGCCCGCCGTCGCCACCGCGGTCATTTCCGGCGCACCGCGTCAGGCCCGGGACAGCCCGCTATCAGCAGCTGGAGGAAAAAGGACGCGAAGACGCTCTGCGCGCCGAGCACCATCAGCGTCATAGCCAGCAGCGCCGGCCGCGGCTCGTTGACCGGGCCAAGATCAGCGGCGAGGCAGTGCCCGAAAACGACCGTGCCCGCCAGCAGCCCGCTGACAAACAGCACACAACCAGCTGCCAGACCGCGCTCGAGGGTGAACCGTCGGTGCGTCCAGGCGAGCAGTCCGCGCGGGTGCCCGGCCCGGCCCAGCCCGCGGTTGTAGGTGTCGGCGAAAATCCCGAGCAGCACCGCCTGCCAGCCGAGGACAGCGGCCATCGCGAACAACACGCAGAGCTGGACGCCGAATCGGTGGAAGCCGGCGTCGAGGACTCCGGGCAAGAGCACGACCTGCCCGGTGATACCGAGCGCCAGCAGCATCAGCCCTGGGGCGACAAACAGGTGACGCGGCGCGAGCAACAGCATGAAACGCACATGCCGCCAACCATCCCGAAACATACGAAGTTTGGATGTACCGACCCGCGGTCGGTACGTGATCGGCACTTCTTCGACCCGCAGGCCGACGCGGGCAGCCAAAATGATCAGCTCTGAGGCAAGCTCCATCCCGCCGCATCGCGGCCCCATCCGCTCGTACGCGACACGAGTGAACGCCCGCATCCCAGAATGGGCATCAGACGAGGCGAGGCCAAAGAACCGGTTAAGCATCCCGGTCAGCAGCGGATTACCCAGATAACGATGTGACCACGGCATCGCGCCAGGCATGATTTTTCCGATGAACCGGGAGCCGAGAACATAGTCGGCGCGACCGGCCCGCAGCGGCTCGACAAGCAGGGAAATTTCAGAAAAGTCATATGAGTCATCGGCGTCGCCCATCACCAGATAGCGACCACGAGCGGCCTCGAATCCGGCGAGATAAGCGTTTCCGTAGCCACGGCGCGGCTCCACCAGGACACGCGCGCCGACCGAGCGCGCGACCGCGGCCGACCCGTCCGTCGAGCCGTTGTCAACGACGATCACCTCCCCATCGAGACCAGCCGCGGCAAGACCCGCAAGGGCCTTACGCACGCACGTCCCGACCGACGCCACCTCGTTGAGGCACGGCATCACCACGGAAATCTCCACGGTGCTACGCCCGGTGGCGGTACCGGCCGGGCTCACCAGGCCCGTCCGGCCCTGTTCGGTGATCGCGGCCGCGGCCAAGGAGTGTCTGCTCGATGGCGGTCGATGTGGGCGATGATCCAGCAAGTGGCCCGCACAGCCGAGGAGACCCGGAAGCAGGCCCGGATAGCGGTGTTCTGCCCGGAGCGACGAGCCGGGGTCCCCGTGCGGCGCGAAGCGGCCCACGGGCAGCGATGCGGCAGGATGCCCGCTGGGCATCGCTCCGCACGGTTGAAGATCCATCAGACACGCCCTGGCCGGTCCGTCAACGCCACCCGATTCTCGGTCACCCAGCCTCCCGATGTGATCGACAATGGATACCATCAGCGACAGTACTAACACTTAAGGCGAAAGAGCCGCAGGAGTGGACCGCGGGTTTTGGACGGTGAGTAATATTAATATTATTCTCAGTAAAATCATTCATGAAAATCAACAGAGGGGAACGAAGCCTGCCGGGGGGTACCTGCCGGTGCGGTAGCGCGATCAGGGATCGTGGAGGACCAACCGCGGCCTCTCGCGGCCGACGCAGGAAGAAAGGAACCACCATGGCGGATGTGTCGGTACGCTTCGCGATGACCGATGACAGCGAGATCGTGCTCAACCTGTCGCTCACGCAGGCGATCAGGCTGACCGAAGCCATCGCCTCCAAGGTCAGTCAGGCCATGACCGAGCAGCCCCCCCGGGGGAGCCTCAACGGCAGCTCCTACGGTGGCCCGGCCGTGCGGCCAGGCCCCTACTCCACATCCTGATG
>NZ_CAKJTO010000001.1:0-8767 GCF_917627405.1 Protofrankia sp. Cj5 | reverse complement strand
GGAAATGTGGGGCTAGCCCGTCAACTGGGCGATAAGCGCCCGGAGCAGTTCGAGGTCGCGCCGACGGGTTTCCGTCGGCGAACGACCGTCGGAGCTTTCCGGCGCAAGTGACGCACGAACTCTGCGCAGTTTGTCCCGCAGGTACTGGACCTCGTCCGGGGGCAGCAGCCCCTCGCGCAGCAATAGCACGACGTGCCCACCGTGCTCGACGACGTCGATGGGCGCCGGCATCGCGACGGTCACGACGCGGATGCCGATCGGCTCCTGTTGATCATAAATCATGAAAAGTCGATCCTCCGCGATGACCTCGGCCGTGCCGTCGTCCCAGAGAACCGTCGCGCGGGCCGCGCTTGGCGGTACCCAGCCGACCGTCTCGACCCGCACCCTGTCGTCACCCGGCCCTGGCCCACGGCGCGGTGCGGTGTGTACCGCCAGCACGGTTCCGCAGCGCGACCAGACCCCACCACCAAGATCATCTACTGGAGATACCCGATCTCCCCTGGCGAACATGACGAGACCGCCTCGGCCATCGGGTGCCGCTGGTCTCTGCGCCGGCATAGCGTGATCGTAGAGTGATATGGGTGGCGGCTGTCACGGGCGCCTGCCGACGCCAGCCGGCCATAGGGCCTGGACACACACGTGGTCACAGATCCGAACGCCTCCGGCGCCGAATGCTCGGCCATGCATCGCCCGACACTTCACGGAGTTGATGCCCGCAATCCCCTGGCTGGGCGTACGTTCGCGGAGCGGCTGGAACGAACGATCCGTTGGCGCTCACCCGGAGGCCACCCATGCGCGACACCGACTATCCCCCCATCGAGGAACACGCGGTTATCGGCGATTTGCGCACGGTAGCACTTATCGCGACCAACGGCACCATCGACTGGTACTGCCCAGAGCGCTTCGACAGCCCCTCGGTGTTCGCCAGCCTGCTCGACGCCGAACGCGGCGGAGCATTCCGCATCCACTGTCCCGGCTCCCGCACCAAGCAGCTCTACCTGCCGGACTCCAACGTGGCGATGACCCGTTTCCTCGCGCCGCAGGCCGTCGGGGAGGTCGTCGACTTCATGGTCCCGGTCGACAGCGACGTCACCGAAGCACCGCACGTCATCGTCCGCCAGGCCCGGGCCGTCCGCGGGCGAGCCGCGTTCTCGCTGCGCTGCCACCCGCGCTTCGACTACGGACGCACACCACATACAGTGACGATCGTCGACGGTCAGGGAGCGGTGTTCGACTCCCCTGTCGGTACCCTCACACTACGCACCTGTGTGCCTCTTGTGCCCGACGGAGAGGGCGTCACCTCGACATTCGCGCTGGACACCGGAGAAAGCGCGGATGTCGTCCTGGAATGGAACACCCCCATCCGCCCGCTCGTGGCAGGCGAGGCGGAGCACCTGTTCAACCGCACCCTGGTCTACTGGCAGAACTGGCTGCGCCGCAGCCGGTATCACGGCCGCTGGCGGGAAATGGTGAACCGCTCAGCGCTCGTTCTCAAACTGCTGGTGTACCGGCCGACCGGTGCGCTGGTCGCCGCGCCGACCACATCGCTGCCGGAAGAACTCGGCGGCATCCGCAACTGGGATTATCGTTACACCTGGATCCGCGACGCCGCGTTCACCATATACGCCCTGATGACGCTCGGGTTCACCGACGAGGCCGCCGCCTTCATGGACTGGCTGGAACAGCGCTGCCACGAAGCCCAGGCAGATAACGGCCTGCATGTCCTGTACAGCGTGGACGGCAATGCCGACCTTGATGAAATCGTGCTCGAGCACCTGGACGGCTACCGTGGCTCGCGGCCGGTCCGGATCGGCAACGGCGCCGCCGGCCAGCTCCAGCTGGACATCTACGGCGAGCTCATGGACTCGGTCTACCTGTACAACAAGCTCGCCGCGCCCATTTCCTTCCAGCTGTGGGAGGCGCTTTCCCGCCAGCTCGACTGGCTCGCCAAACACTGGGAGGAACCGGACGAAGGCATCTGGGAGACCCGCGGCGGCCGGCAGCGCTTCACCTATTCAGCCTTGATGACCTGGGTGGCCTTTGAACGTGCGTGCCGCATATCCCGCCAGCGCGGCCTGCCCGGCCCGACGAACGAATGGAAGGACTACGCCGGCCGCGCCTACCGTTTTGTCCAGAACGCGGCCTGGGACCCGGTCCGCGGCGCGTATATGGAACATCCCGGATCATCCAGGCTGGACGCCTCGCTGCTGTGCATGCCGCTGGTGAAGTTCTCCGGGCCCACCGATCCGCGTTTCCTGTCAACTCTCGACCGCGTCGGTGAGGACCTCGTCAGCGACAGCCTGGTACGCCGCTACGCCACCGACGGCAGCGACGGTCTGCACGGGGACGAAGGCACGTTCAACCTGTGCTCCTTCTGGTACGTCGAGGCCCTCACCCGCGCGGGCCGGGTCACCGAGGCCCGGCTGGTGTTCGAGAAGATGCTCACCTACGCCAACCACGTCGGCCTGTACGCCGAGGAGATCGGGCCGTCCGGAGAGGCGTTGGGGAACTTCCCGCAGGCGTTCACGCATCTCGCCCTGATCAGCGCCGCCGTCCACCTGGACCGGGCGCTCGGCTAGAACGATCTCCATAACAGGAGGTCGCCGACGGGCATAGGAGCCGTCAGGCGTCCGCGTGTCGGCTGGAAGCCGACATGTTGCTGACGGGTGACCCGATCCACCGGCAGGATGGGTGGGGTACATCCGGCTCACCAGCGCTGGGCTGAAGACGATGCAGGGACGATGGACGAGGGGCGCGACGATGGCGGGACTTGACCGTTTCCGGGTCGAGGTGGTGACCGGACGCGGAGCGGATGCCGGGGTGGTGGTCCGTCTGCCGGGGGTCCTTGTCGTCGCCCGGATGGGGCGTCCCGAAACACACGAAGTAGCCAAGACGCTACTGGCACTATGCGCTGAGGTCGCCAGTGACTCGGGGCCGGCGTCGAGTACCGGCCGCCGGCTGGTACGCCGGGTCGCTGGGCTGCTCGCGGACGCCGACCCAGAGGCCGTGCCCGACTTCACCCTGGTGGCTGGGGTGGGCGACCGGTTGGCCGCGCTGATCCACGGTTCGATGGAACTGGCCGCCCACGGACCGACCCCGCTCGCGCTGTCCGGAGCCGAATCCGCCACCTGGGTGGACCGCCTGCTGCCCGCCGAGGTCGCCCGGCTCGACATCGGGCCGGTGGGCACACTCGGACCAGCCGGCATCGTCGGCGCCGATGGCGTGACAAGCGACCCCAGAGGTGACGCTTTCCCGCTGGACCTGCGGATCGGTGCCGTGCCCGGCATCGGGGCGACGCTGGTGGCCTCCGACTCACCGGCGGCGGTCGTACCCAGAGGCGCTGAGGAGGAGTTCCTGGCCGAGATCGGCGGGCCACTCGACCCGATGACCTCGGCGGCACCGATCCCGGCGGCGGGCGGCGAGCCGGCGGCGGGCGCGTCCCCCGGCGCCGGGCCGCAGTCGGTGTCGTCGATGTCCACGGCGCCACCGGCCCTGGCACCCCTGAACAGCCAGGACATCGACGATGCGGCGCGCTGGCGAGCAGCTGGCCAGCCCACGCAGGCCGCGGACTTCGCCGCTCTCACGTCCGCCGATGACGAACCACCGGCCGAACTCGCCGGACGTGACTCAGCGGCCCGGATGGAGGACACCGAGAGCGAGGCGCTCACGGAGCTGCCCGGCCGCGGTCTCGACGTCGCCGACCTGTTCGACGACCAGGACGCCCCGACCATGCTGCCCGGCCAGTCCGAAGCTCAGGTCGAGGGGATCCTCTGCGCCAACAGCCACTTCAATCACCCCGCCGCGCCGTACTGCACAGAATGCGGACTGTCCCTGGCCCAACAGACCGGGAAGCCGGTCTGGGGCCCCCGGCCGACAATCGGGATAATCGTCTTCGACGACGGCACGGCCATCGACGTCGACAAGGACCTGGTGATCGGTAGGCAGCCCGACCGGGACGAAGCCGTGCGAGCGGGCCGCGCGCGTCCGCTGATGGTCGAGGACGGCGAGAGCGCGGTGTCCCGCGTCCATGCGATCATCACGCTCAGTGGGTGGGACGCGGTCATCGCGGACCAGGGCTCAGCGAACGGCACCTACATCGCCCCGCCCGAGGCGACCGTGTGGACACCGCTGAACCCGCACGAGCCCGCTCCGCTCGTCCCCGGTACCCGGGTCCAAGTGGGCAAGCGGACGTTCGTGTTCAACTCGCGGATGCAGGTCTGAACGCGACATGGCCAGCGGCGACAGGACAAGCGACGGCAGCGGCCCCGGTGACAGCGACGGTGACAGTGGTGGGGACGCTGACCGGACGGTGAGGTTACGCCGGGCGTCCCGCTGGGTGCCGCTGGCGCTCGCCCTGGTGGTCGCGCTGCTGGCGGCTGGCGCGGGCCTGCGGGGAATCATTGACCGGCCCCCCGGCGACGGCTCCGTGG
Source organism: Protofrankia sp. Cj5 (assembly GCF_917627405.1). Lineage (NCBI taxonomy): Bacteria > Bacillati > Actinomycetota > Actinomycetes > Frankiales > Frankiaceae > Protofrankia > Protofrankia sp. Cj5. Next base: position 4,337 of record NZ_CAKJTO010000001.1, on the reverse strand, counting down.
ACGCGGGGTTCGCCCGCGACATGTCCGCCCATCATGCTCAGGCTGTCCAGATGGCGATGGTCGAGTTCCGCGGCGGTGCCGACGCGACCCAACGAGGCGTCGCCGCGGACGTCGCGCTCACCCAGCAGCGGGAGATCGGCATCATGTCGGCGTGGCTGACCCAGTGGGGCCTGCCACAGGTCTCGACTGACCCACCGATGCGCTGGATGCGGTCCGTGCACCTGGACCATGACAGCTCCGGACATGGCGGGGCCGCCACGGACGCCGTGCGCATGCCTGGCATGGCCACCAGCACGGAGCTGAGCCAGCTGGCCGGGGCGTCCGGGCGGGAACTGGACGCCCTCTTTCTCACCCTCATGATCCGCCACCACCGCGGCGGGATCACGATGGCGCAGGAGGCCGCGGCCCGCGCCGAGGAGCCCGACGTGCGCGCGCTGGCCCGAGCGATGGTCATCAACCAGGCAGCCGAGATCGAGCAGATGCAGGCCGATCTGCGTGCCATGGGCGTGCCCCCGGCCTGACCCGCCAGCAGCCCGCGCGAACCTTCTGGCCGCGCTGGCGGACAACCCGCCTGCGCCCCGTGCCGACACAGACCACACCTGTCCATCGGCTCGGACTTTCCTGACGTTGCCCCCACGGCATCTACTCCACGTCATTAGAGCGCCCGAGGATAGGGCGTTCGATCAGTGAGCGGCTCATCCGCGCCCGATCCGGCAAGGCGGCGGAGGAAGGCGCCCTGGTGCTGGGCGCCGACCGACGACAACGCGGCCGGGCGGGATGCGGGGAGCCGCGAGCCGGACAGTCCTATCCTCGGGCGCTCTAAGTCGGCGCACAAGAAGTCGGCTATAAAGGAATTATTCTGACCAATTTTTACTGTCCGGATACGGAGAGTCATTCATGGCAGCTGACACCACACAGGGCACCGGCCAACCGACACAGCCTGGAAAAAAACGCCCCCGCTGGCTGAAGGGGCTGATCATCGGTGGGATCATCGCGGTCGTCCTCCTGGTCGGCGGGCCGTTTGTCTACATCAATTTCATCGAAAGCACGCCCCCGGCCGAACTGTCCGTTGACACGCAGGCGAGCGGCGCGGGCGGCGGAACCACCAGCGGATCAGTGGATGGCACCTGGAAAATCACCAGCGGCTCGCAGGCCGGGTACCGCGTCAAAGAAGTCCTGTTCGGGCAAAGCACCACCGCGGTCGGCCGGACCTCAGGCGTCACCGGACAAATGATCATTTCTGGAACGACCGTTCCCACCGCCGGGTTCACCGCGGACATGACCACCGTCGCCAGCGACCAGTCACAACGTGACAACCAGTTCCGTGGACGGATCATGGAGACGTCGAAGTACCCGACAGCCAGCTTCACGCTGACCAAACCGATCGACCTCGGCTCGGTGCCCGGTGCTGGCGAGAAAAAGACCTACCAGGCAACCGGTGACCTCACCCTGCACGGCGTCACCAAGTCAGTCACAATCCCGCTCACCACACAACGGTCGGGCGCGCAAATCCTGATCAGCGGGCAGATCCCGGTCGTGTTCGCCGATTACAATATCAACAACCCGAGTTTCAGTGAGATCAAAACCGAGGACAATGGAATCATGGAAGTTGGGCTCGTGTTCACCAAAGCCTGATCCCGAGACGATGACGCATTGGGCGTACCATGGCCGGCTGTGCCCGTAGCCGACCAAGACACTCGATCTCTCGCCACCATGCGGGCGGGGCTTTGTCTCGTTCCAGACCACCTCCTGGGTCTCCTTCCGGGCCACCTCGTCGGCGCATGACCGCGAAGCGGCAACCGGAGCTGGTCGGTCGCACGGCGCTGGTAACCGGAGCATCCAGCGGGATCGGGCGCGCCATCGCCGTGCGGCTCGCCGTCGCGGGGGCGTCGGTCGTCGCGACCGGCCGGAACCGACGGGCTCTGGACGAGTTGGCCGCGGCGGCGGACCGCCGTGAGGTCGAGATACATCTCCACCCGGCTGACATCACCGACACCGATGCCCGAGCCGAGCTCGCCGCGGCCGTCCGCCAGCTGCCCGGCGGTCTGTCCATCATGATCCATTCAGCCGGCGCCTACCAGCGCTCGCCCGTGGCGGAAGCGGACATCAGCGACCTCGACCACCAGTACGCGGTGAACGTCCGTGCCCCCTACGCCCTCACCCAGCTCCTGCTCCCGGAACTCCTCGACGCCGGCCGGCGCTCAGGCGGAGACATCATCTTCGTCAACTCGACCCAGGGCATCACCGCCAGCCCGAACATCAGCCAGTACGCCGCCACCAAGCACGCGCTGCGGGCCATCGCCGACAGCCTGCGCGCGGAGGTCGCCGACGCGGGCGTCCGGGTGTGCACGATGCTCCCCGGCCGGACAGCGACCCCCATGCAGCGCCAAGTGGTCCAGGCCGGCGGCCCGTCCTGGGCGCCGGACACACTCATGGCACCGCGGGACGTGGCCGAAATGGTGACAGCGGTGCTCGCTCTGCCCATCCGCACCACCGTCACCGAGGTCGTGATGCGCCCGGCACGCATGCTCCCCGGGTAGCCCCTGATACCCCTGTTGCCAGGCGCTCATAGACGGCTGTCAATAATCGGGGCATGCTGCAATGATGGCCGCGACCCATGCCCGTTCCGGACCGGAGGCGCTGGCGAACGAGGACTGGGCATGCCGCACGCCGCTTGCCCGCGAGCCGCTGTCCGCCGAGGCGGCCGCCCAGCTTGCCGGCGTCCTGAAGGCCATGGGCGACCCGACCCGGCTGCGGCTGCTCTCACTGATCTACGCCCATGCCGGCGGCGAAGCGTGCGTGTGTGAACTGACCGAACCGCTGGGCCTGACTCAGCCCACTATCAGCCACCATCTCAAGGTGCTCGTCGACGCCGGTCTGCTCACCCGCGACAAGCGCGGTGTGTGGTCCTACTACCGGACTGTTCCCGCGCGGCTGGCCGCTCTCGGTAACATAATCATGCCGAGTGGGCTCACGGATGGCAGCGTGCCTGGCTGAGCTTCCACGAGGCTGCGGACGTCCCAACATGGGCGTGGCGTACCGTGGCGGCACAATCGAAGCAACAGGAATCGGAGCGTTTCCGGGGGGTGCGGCCGTGCCGGGAACGACGCCACCGCCCGTGTCGGGCAATGTCGTGGCCCCGCTTCGTCCGGAGGACCCTCGCCAGCTCGGGCCCTATCGCATCGCCGGCCGCCTCGGGCAGGGTGGGATGGGCGCTGTCTTCCTCGCCTCCCACCAGGATCCCGCCCAGCACGATGCCTCCCGCCAGGACAGCCAGTGGGTAGCGATCAAGGTAATACGCCCGGATCTCGCCGAGCACCCCGAGTTCCGCGCCCGCTTCCGGCGCGAGGCGGAAAGCGCCCGCAAGGTGAAGCGCTTCGCGACCGCCGCGGTACTGGATGCTGACCCCGACGGCCCCCAGCCCTACCTGGTAACCGAGTACGTCGAGGGACCGACCCTGTCGAAAATGGTCAGCGCCCGCGGCCCGCTGCGGCCCGCCGACCTTGAGCACCTCGCGCTGAGCGTCGCGACCGCGCTGAGCGCCATCCACAACGCCGGCATCATCCACCGGGACCTGACACCGTCCAACGTGCTGCTGTCACCGGTCGGCCCCAAGGTGATCGATTTCGGGCTCGCCCGCTCGTCGAACATCCTGACCAATATCAGCCATGTCGGCGCGCAGCCGATCGGCACGCCCGGTTACATGGCTCCTGAGCAGATAGTCGACGAGCCTGTCACCTCGTCCGTGGACGTGTTCGCCTGGGGCAGTGTCGTCATCTTCGCCGGGACCGGCCATTCGGCCTGGGGCGACGGACCCACCGACGTGATCCTCTACCGGATCATCCACGACGAGCCACGCCTCACCGGCATCCCGGACGACCTGCGCGAACTTGTCACGCGTGCGATGTGTAAGGACCCGGCCCAACGCCCGAGCGCCGACGCGCTGCGGGCCGTCCTGATGGGCGGTGCGGACGCCACCAGCCTGACCAGGCCGCCGGGGACGGCGGGAGCCCAGCCGAGGAAATCGGCGAGACGGCTGCGCAGAGGATCCGCGGAGGGCGGTCAGTCGGGCCGGCGCCCGGCGCCCGCCCAGCACGCCCCGCGCGATCCGGCGGCCGCGGTGCCGTCACCGCCCGACGTCGGTGGCACCGTGGGGCTCGTCCCGTCTGACCCGCCCGCGCCACCGCCGCCATCGTCGCCATCGTCGCCATCGTCGCCATCGTCGGTGCCATCGTCACCGGTCTCGCCCTATCCGCTGCTATCGCCCGCGCCGCCGGCCGCCGCCCCGGCCCGGCGGCTGCCGGCCACCCCCGCCCCCGCTCCGGTCGCACCTGGCC